>NZ_DYYK01000014.1:0-8971 GCF_020741705.1 Bacteroides coprosuis | reverse complement strand
AAAAATACATCCTTCTAGTAAAAGTTCTATAAGTGAAGAGGATGAGATTTGAACTCACACGACCATAGGTCACTACCCCCTCAAGGTAGCGCGTCTACCAATTCCGCCACCCCTCCAAATTAAAGAGAGCGAAAGACGGGATTCGAACCCGCGACCCCAACCTTGGCAAGGTTGTGCTCTACCAACTGAGCTACTTTCGCATTTTGTGTGGGCAAAGATGGATTCGAACCACCGAAGGCGTAAGCCAGCAGATTTACAGTCTGCCCCATTTGGCCACTCTGGTATTTGCCCCACACATTTATAAAGGTTGTGTTCCTTATTTGCGTGTGCAAAGGTAAATCATTTTCTATATAAAGCAAATTTTTAGCCTATATATTTTCAAACAATTTACCCTACAACCCTCATTAACACATGCGGTTTAAATAGTCTCCATAAGTAAAATGCTTCATTACTAAAGCTTTATTATCTTTTGTCCACAATCCAATATGTGGATGATGAATTCCATTAAACATTGTAGTTTTTACAGTAGTGTAATGAATCATATCTTCAAAGACAACAACATCACCTACTTTTAATTCTTTATCAAAACTCCAATTTCCCATCCAATCACCACTTAAGCATGAATTTCCACCAATTCGATAAATATAAGGTCCATCATTACCGATTTTAGCATCAGTTATAACTGGCTGATAAGGCATTTCAAGAGTATCAGGCATATGGCAAGTAAAGCTCACATTCACAATAGCCGTTTTTATTCCTTTATTTTCTACGATATCAACCACTTTAGATGTAAGTACTCCTGTTTGCCAAGTAAAAGCAGACCCAGGTTCCATAATTACATGTAAATGAGGATATCTGGCTTTAAATCCTTTCAACACACCAATAAGATGTTCTCTATTATAATCTTTTTGAGTCATTAAATGTCCTCCACCAAAATTGATCCACTTAATTTGATCAAACCATTTGCTGAAGTTTCTTTCAATGTACACTAAAGTCCTTTCAAAATCATAAGAGTTCGACTCGCATAAAGTATGGCAGTGAAACCCTTCAATTCCTTCAGGTAACTTTTCAGGCATTTGACTTTGAATTACTCCAAAGCGACTACCTGGAGCACAAGGATTATAAAGATCATTTTCTACTTCTGAGTATTCTGGGTTTATTCTCAGTCCACAAGTAATGTCATGCTCTAACGTTTTACGATAAAATCTCTCATATTGAGTTAGCGAATTGAATGTAATGTGATCACTACATCTCATTATCTCATGAAAGTCTTCATCTGTATAAGCAGGAGAATAAGTATGAGCCTTACTACCGAAGGTTTCTAAAGCCATACGAGCCTCATATTTCGAGCTAGCGGTAGAGTGTCCTATATATTCTCTAAAAATGGGGAAAGTTCGCCACAAAGCAAATGATTTGAATGCGAGGATAATTTCTATTCCTGCAGTATCAGCTACACCTTTTATTTTTTCTAAATTTTTTCTCAAGAGAGATTCGTCCATGATATAACATGGATTGGGAAATTGGTTGTAATCTATCATTCTTTAATAAATATTATTCTATTACTTTAAAACGGGCAAAACGCAACAACAATTGTTTGGTTCCAGCATGTTCAAATTCGATACTCGCTTTAGCATTGTCACCATCACCTTCAAGTTTCTTAACAAATCCAACACCAAATCGTTCATGTTCAACTTTCTGCCCAACCTCTAAGTTACTTGGACTAGAGTTTGTTTTACGAGAAGGAGGAAGAGCACCAACTCTCTTAAGAGTACGTTGATTCTGAGGTATAGCACTAGAGGATGGATTTGAAATAGGAGATTTTCTTTCTCTATTTTCTTTTCTGAAACTAGATGCAGCCTCATCGATCCGTCTACCTAAAGCTATGCCACTAGGAATCTTTACATAGGAGTCATCTATTTCAGCTATAAATCTGCTGGGAGATCCAAACTCAAGAGTTCCATAACGCATTCTGCTTTTTGAGAAACTAAGCATACAGTTTTCTTCTGCTCTAGTAATTGCTACATAAAATAACCTTCTCTCCTCTTCTAATGCCCGAGGAGAATCACCAGACATATTACTAGGAAATAGTTTCTCTTCAAGCCCCACAACAAAAACATTTTTGAATTCCAAACCTTTAGCAGAGTGCACGGTCATCAAGGTTACTTTATTAAAATCTTCCTCTGTATCATTATCTTGATCTGTCAGCAATGAAACTTCTGATAAAAAATTGTAAAGAAAAACATCTTCATTACCTTCCTCTAGACGAGAGTTACAGAATTCACTCATACCGTTGGCTAACTCTTCTATATTTTCTTTTCTCGACATACTTTCTGGGGAGTTGTCTTGAGTTACATCTGCCATAATTCCCGATTCACGAATAATATGAACACCTATTTCATAAGCATTTTTAGTCTCAAGACTTTCCTTAAAAGCATTCATCATATCAACAAAGTCTTTCAACTTTCGTTGGACACCCTTATTTATATCTACATTAAAGGTCAATGGTTCAGATATTATATTCCAATAACTCGTATTGTATTCACTAGCAGCTTCGGCAACTCTGCTTAGAGTAGTTGCACCAATACCTCGGGCAGGGTAATTTATGATACGTTTTAGAGCTTCTTCATCACTAGGATTTACTATCAACCGGAAATAAGATATAATATCTTTTATCTCTTTACGCTGATAGAATGACAAGCCCCCATAAATTTTATAAGGTATCGCCCTTTTCCTAAAAACCTCTTCAAATACTCTACTCTGAGCATTTGTTCTATACAAAATAGCATAATCTGAGTAGTCATAGCTATGGAGTTTATTCAACTCTCTAATTTCTTTGGCTACTATTTCAGCTTCCTCAATGTCACTATATGCTTGGAATAATTGAATTTTATTTCCCTGCTCATTTTCAGAAAAAACATCTTTGGGTATTTGGCGACTATTCTTACGTATTAAGCTATTTGCTGCAGAAACAATATTCTGTGTAGAACGATAATTTTGTTCTAGCTTAAACACTTTAGCTCCTTCAAATATCTTTGTAAATTGTAAGATATTATCTATATCAGCACCTCTAAAAGAATAGATACTTTGAGCATCATCTCCCACAACACACAGTTTCTGATGTTTCTTTGCTAGTTGCTGCACAACACAATGCTGGGCAAAGTTCGTGTCTTGATACTCATCCACTAATATAAACTTAAACTGATCTTGATATTTAGCTAAAATATCAGGGTTATCTCTAAATAGTAAATAGGTATAAAACAACAGATCATCAAAATCCATAGCTTCTGCCTGGAGACACCTATCCCAGTAACGTCTATATATATCACGTATAGCAGGCATCTTAGCAGCGGAGTCACTTTCAAAGAAGGATTTATTGGTTGCATAAGCTGAAGGCGACACAAGCTGATTTTTAGCATTGGATATTCGTGCTTGTACAGCGGCAGGCTTATACAACTTATCATCTAGTGCCATTTCTTTAATGATGGTACGGATTAAGCTCCTACTATCGCTTGTATCGTAAATGGTGAAATTAGAAGTAAAACCTAGAACCTTAGACTCTGTCCTTAGAATTCGAGAAAAGACAGAGTGAAAAGTTCCCATCCATAAATAAACAGCTCTTTCTTTACCCACAATAGAAGCTATTCTCTCTTTCATCTCTCGAGCAGCTTTATTTGTAAAGGTAAGAGCTAATATATTCCACGGAGCTAAACCTTGCTCTAATAGATAAGCTATTTTATAGGTCAATACACGAGTTTTACCAGAACCGGCTCCTGCGATAACAAGAGATGGACCTTCAGTGTACAATACAGCGTCTTTTTGGCTTTTATTAAGCTCTTCTAAGTAGTTTTGCTTCATTATGCTATAATCCTCTTTAAATTCTATACAAAGATAAAAGATTCTTTAGATACATAGAACATTTCAAATATGTATAACGTTTATTATAGTGAGTTCAAACTTAAATAAAAGAACTTATGAAAACATTATTAATGTCTTTAATTATTATGACTATGAATTTTCAAATGCCGAAACTTCCCTATGCAGAAAATGCATTAGAACCAGTAATTAGTAAACAAACTATAGAATTCCACTACGGTAAACATTTACAGAATTATGTAAATACTCTGAATACTTTGGTGGAAGGCACAGAGTTCGCAGGTAAGTATTTGGAGTATGTTGTAGTAAACTGTCCTGAAGGACCTATGTACAATAATGCTGGCCAAGTTTTAAACCACACTCTATACTTCCTTCAATTTAATCCAAAACCAAAACATAATGAACCACAAGGTAAACTAGCAGAAGCTATTAATCGTGACTTTGGTAGCTTTGAAAAATTCAAAGAAGAATTTAACACTGCTTCAACATCACTATTTGGTTCAGGTTGGGCCTGGTTGTCAGTTGATAAAGCTGGTAAATTACAGATAACAAAAGAAACTAACGGTGGAAACCCTATTCGCAAAGGTCTAAAACCTCTTTTAGGATTTGACGTTTGGGAACACTCTTATTATCTAGATTACCAAAACAGAAGAGCTGATCATATAAAAGCTCTATGGAGCATTATAGATTGGGATGTTGTGGGAGGTCGTTTATAATTAATTAATTATAAATTAAGATATAAAGCGAAGGAAAAATCCTTCGCTTTTTTTGTTTCTATATTCTTTCAAACATAAAAAAAGCGGAGATAGAAACTACCTCCGCTTGATTTTATATTAGTATTACCTAATTATAGTTTGTTTGCAGAACCCAATACGTTTTCAATTTTGTGAACGTAAAGTTTCTTCATATTTTCACGAGCTGGACCAAGATATTTACGTGGGTCAAATTCAGCTGGTTTTGTAGCAAATACTTCACGTACTGCAGCAGTCATAGCTAGACGGCTATCAGAGTCGATATTGATTTTACATACAGCTGAAGCAGCAGCTTTACGAAGTTGTTCTTCAGGAATACCGATAGCATCTTTTAATGCACCACCGTATTTATTGATAGTTTCAACTTCTTTTTCTGGAACTGAAGATGATCCGTGAAGAACGATAGGGAAACCTGGAAGTTCTTTTTCAACACCTTCTAGTACATCAAATCTCAATGCTGGAGGAACTAGACGACCATGTTCATCTCTTGTACATTGTTCTGGAGTAAATTTGTTTGCTCCGTGAGAAGTACCAATAGAAATAGCTAAACTATCGCAACCTGTTTTAGTTACGAAGTCAACAACTTCTTCTGGTTTTGTATATGTGTGCTCTTCAGCAACAACGTCATCTTCAACACCTGCTAAAACGCCAAGTTCACCTTCAACTGTTACGTCAAATTGGTGAGCATAGTCAACTACTTTTTTAGTAAGAGCTACGTTTTCATCGTATGGTAAAGAAGAACCGTCGATCATTACAGAAGAGAATCCCATGTCAATACATGATTTACATGTTTCGAAAGAATCACCGTGATCTAAGTGTAACACGATTTGAGGTTTTTCTAAGCCTAGTTCTTTTGCATATTCTACTGCTCCTTCTGCCATGTAGCGAAGAAGAGTTTGGTTTGCATATGCACGAGCACCTTTAGAAACTTGTAAGATAACTGGAGATTTAGTTTCTGCAGCAGCTTGAATAATAGCTTGTAGCTGCTCCATGTTATTGAAGTTGTAAGCAGGTATAGCATATCCACCTTTAATAGCCTTTGCAAACATTTCTTTGGTGTTTACAAGACCTAAATCTTTGTAATTAATCATTCTTTTATAAAGTTTATTGTTAGTGAATTTTAGAATTCCATGCAAAAGTAAGCATTATTGTTCAATTTGTACAGCTACAATAAGTAAATATACCCTAAAATAAATCAGGACATTATCATATTTTAAGAATTAAGAATTCTTTCATACCCATTTGCTATCTGCACATTACATAAAGAGACAAAGTATTTACCTTTGCACTAATCAGATAACAAAAAAAAGCTGTAGATAGTTCTTTACAATCTACAGCCTTAAGTATTCTTTAGAAATATAGAATTACTTCTCTACATAGATAATCGTAGGTAAGTGATCACTATAACCATTTAACCATGTTTGCCCTCCATGAGTACGAAGAGGAGAGCCTTTATATTTACCTGTTTTCTGAAATAGGTAATCTCTCATAAAGACTTCACTATCTACATATCTCAATCCTTTTTTAGCTTTCAATAGAGGTTGAGATATTATTATTTGATCAAATAAATTCCAAGCGCCACGATACATTAATGTACCGACACCTTTATCTTCTAATATTTCCCACCAAGGATTATAGAAACCTTCTTTTTTTACATCCTTCACAAATTTCTTAGCACCAAAAGCTACAGAAACACTTTCATCCATAGGATCATCATTTAAATCTCCCATGACAACTATTTTGGCTTTTTTATTAACAGCATAAAGAGAATCTGTTATGGCTTTTACTTGATTGGCTGCATGAACTCGGACTGGAGCCTTTGCCCCACGTGATGGCCAATGATTTACTATAAAAGTCATTTCTTCATCAGCTACATTTCCTGTTACAACCAAAAAGCCTCTTGTTTTATGAATAGTATCTCCCTCAAAAGGAGTAGAAGGTACTAGCACACTAGCAGTAGGTGTAAATAATTTAGGATTATATAAGAGTGCACAATCTATACCTCGCTTATCTGGACCTTCATAATGTACAAATTGGTATTCATTCTTGAGAGCAGGTTCACTAATTAAATCTTGCAGCACTCTAAAGTTTTCAACTTCAGCTAATCCAATAACTACAGGACCCTCTTTTACTCTATCTCTTGACAACTCACTTAATACCTGAGCTATATTTTTAAGTTTATTAGTATATTTCTCCCTATCCCATTCTCTTCTCCCATCTGGAAGGTATTCATAATCGTTTTTGCCTGAATCATGAATAGTATCAAATAAGTTTTCAACATTATAGAAAGCAATACTATAAAGAGTTTCAGCCTTTTTCTTACAAGACAGTAAAAAAAAGAGTCCTATTAAGGCTACAGATAAGGTAATAATAATCTTTTTCATGTTACTTTGTGTTTAGTAATAACAAAAGTCGAAAAATTAAATGATATTCCCATTTTTTACGAGATGAATTTCGGTTATTAATATTAAAACACTTATCTTTGCAACTTGAAATAGAACCATTACACTATTTATTACCAAAATAGTAAAATAGAATAATAAATTTTTAATAACGTATCTGAAATGAAAAAAGGTATTCATCCAGAAAACTATCGTCCAGTGGTATTCAAAGATATGTCGAATGGTGACATGTTCTTATCTCAATCAACTTGTAACACTAAAGATACAGTTGAATTCGAAGGTGAAACTTACCCACTAGTAAAACTTGAAATTTCAAGTACTTCTCACCCATTCTACACTGGAAAAGCGACATTAGTAGATACTGCTGGTCGTGTTGATAAATTTATGAGCCGTTACGGTAATCGTAAAAAGAAATAATAACAACTTTTCAGGAAGTTAAAAAAGGAGTTCTAATACAAATAGGACTCCTTTTTTGTATTTCTTAATAGAGAGAGAGTAATTATATCATTACCTTTGTATAAAGTTGAAAAGTGAATTGATGATTATCTATTCATCTGCTATAAAGAAAACCATCCATGGAGTATAGATTAAATAAATACATTAGTAACTCAGGTTACTGTTCTAGAAGAGAAGCTGACAAACTTATCGAAGCAGGTCAGGTTAAAGTTAATGGAAAAAAGGCTTCAATTGGCGATAGAGTTTATCCTAAACAAAAAGTAACTGTCAATGGAGAACTTATTGTTAATGATATTGAGCCTGTATATATTGCTTTTAACAAACCTGTAGGAATAGTAAGTACTACAGATCCCAACGAAAAAGCTAATATTGTAAAGTATATTAGTCACGAACAAAGAATCTTCCCCATTGGACGATTGGATAAAGACTCTCAAGGTCTTATTCTTCTTACTAATGATGGAGATATAGTAAATAAAATTTTAAGAGCTGGGAACAATCATAAGAAAGTTTATATTGTACAAGTAGATAAACCTATCACGGATGAGTTTATTGAAAAGATGAAAACGGGAGTTCCTATTCTTGACCGTGTAACTCGTAAGTGTGAAGTAGAAAAAATTAATCCTTATACTTTCAAAATAGAGTTGATTCAAGGTTTAAATAGACAAATTAGACGTATGTGTGCCTACTTTGACTATGAAGTTTTAAAGCTAGAACGTACTCAAATAATGAATATTGAGTTAGAGGGACTAGGTTTAGGAAGTTGGAGAGATTTAAATCCAGGAGAGTTGGAAGTTCTCTTTGATATGCTCGAAGACTCTAACAAGCATGTAGATGACAAAGGACGTTCTGTTAGTAATAAATCTATCAATAAGCAGTTAGAGTTACTAGATATACAAACGGACTTTAGGAAGAGTGGATTAAATGCTAAAAACAGAGCTGCAACTAAAAACAGAAAACGTCAAAGTCCAGCACAAGCATCCTCTAGTACATCTTCATTCAAACCTAAAAAAACAGGAAGTGGACCTAGAATAGGAAAACAAAAAGCCTCAAAAGTGTCACACCGAGGAAGTCGTAATAAGCGATAAATATAACTTCTTACTAAATGATAAGAGATTAAAGATAGGAATAAAAGCCAGTGAATTTCGAAATTCACTGGCTTTTATATTTCAAGGATATCCTGCCAAACTTCATTCATCAAGTATTCTTATTTATCCTTTATAGCCCTAACATTTTTACTTGAAAACACAATTAAAGAAGCTATGCGTCTAACCAAGATAAGTGAACTCCCGATCAGGGACAAGAGAGTGTCATGTCGGTGTCATGACGTTACGATGTCGGTGTCATAAATTAGATCGTTTTATTTTATTGGTTGTATCACAGTACAATAGACAACCGCTATATTCCTTCTATGCAGCACCTTACTTTTTAGTAAATACTGAATTTTATATGCAATAAAAAAGGTCTAGAATCTTTCGAAACTAGACCTTT
>NZ_DYYK01000013.1:0-3051 GCF_020741705.1 Bacteroides coprosuis | reverse complement strand
CCTCTTCAAGCTCCTTCAAACGCTTAATATGACTTGAATCCATGCCACTGTACTAATTTAATGAATTTGGTCTAATTATTTTCGGTCTGACTTTTAGGGAAACATACAGATAGAATAGTGGACAGTAAAATATTATTGTCAAAAAAATCTATATTGAGAATGATTTGTTATTTATAATTTATATAAAATTAGTTTATGAGTTAACTTAGAGAATGGGATTATGCTCGACTATTTCTTCTTTTTACGAACAATATAACCTGAAATTAAAACCCAGAAAACAATTAATCCAGCAAAAGAGATAAAGACTAATGTTCCAGAGCCCAAAATCGTATAAATTCTTCCCGTATGTACTTCTAGAGCAACGTTCCACAAGGACATAGGCAAAACTCCAAACTCATTGGGCATCTCTGCAAAATTCGATCCGTTCTCATATTCTACGATACACTCCTTCCCTTTAAAATCTTTACTAAAGCCTGATATCGCTCTTTTCCCAAATGGAGCACCACTAGTTGAAGAAGGTATTTCCCCTGTAAAATAATCGACTATTTCTTCAGTATCTCTATTCCAAGTAAAGAGTCCACTAAATGAGCCAACTATCCACTGGTTGAGAGAATCTTTCTCCAATACATTTACACCCATTACACTAACAGGTGGAACTTTTCCTAGTTTCTGAGGAGTAGATTTCAAGTCTTTTAAACTATAAAAACCTTCAGAAGTAGAAAGTAACCATTCCTTTTTATGAGTGTCAAATCGTATGGCCCGTAGCTTATCATTCCAAGGATTATCACTCTGAAGAATCGTACCAGGAAGAGGGGATACTTTGTTTTTAGCAAGAGGAATGAGGATAGGAGGGCGTAAACACCAACCTGTAAAAGAGACAAAAAGTGTTAGAATAATAGTATATCGACCTATTATATTATGCCAGTTTAGAGAGCCTTTAAGCAATCTTACACTCTGTTGAGGCTTTACTCCTTTTTGTTTCAGCCTTTTGATATATTTGGGTAAGCACCAATATAATATCCCTGTTACCGAAAGTATAATGAGGACAACGGCTAATAGATCCATAAACACTTTACCTACTATACCAAAGAGTTCTCCACTGTGTAACAGCCATACAGTTCTAAATAGAGTGACTTTGGCATTATACCCTTTCGGTTTTTGTATCTCTATCTTTTCAAAACTTTGGTAGGGCGGAAGAGAAACATAGAGATGTGAGCGAGTAGCAAGAATCAGACTATCCTGATGAGTGATAATGTCTGTTAGTCGTTCGTTCGGGCTATTGGGTGCAATCATCCAACCCCTAGTTGAGTTGTATTGATAAAGAGTAAATTGAGCAGCAGCAAACAATTCTAGACTTGGTGTCTCTGCCATCGCTTGTATATTCCTATTATCTACTCCTTGAGGAAATCCCTTATTGAATTCTTTAAAAAAAGTGGCTTGCTTATCGCTTTTAAATATGCCTGCCGAACCATATATAAAAACTGTATTGGTGTCTTTTTGTAAAGGAATCGTTCCCCTTAAAAAATTATTATTCCATTTTTTGTATTCGAACAAAGAAGGAAGATACTTTCTGCTAATGTCTATCTGCGAGACTAAAGTGCGGTGATTAAGTATAATCCCTGAGAGACTGAAGAGAAGTATAAAAAAGCAAAATAAAAGACCAAACCATTTATGGTGCTTTTTCCAAGTTCCTTTTTTCATTCGTGTATAAATAAATTGTGTTTGGCTTTGCAATATACCATAGTTCTAGCATAAGAACGAATGAAGAGATTAAAATGATCTGTTATTTGTGTAAAGAGATTGTGTCTAGTGTTTATGTCCCCGAATAGTTTCGTTGTTTGTGGAGTAACTGCTAGTATTACTAATAAACTGCTAGCAACAGATATCTTAATATGTAAAATGCCTTTTAAGGCTCAAAGGGTTTCGGGTTTGAGTGAAATAGGAAACCAATTTTATCTATATAAATAAAGATGATTGATATGGTATTGGAAAGGGATAGGTTGTACTAATTCAATCTATCTCTTTTTGGATAAGGCGGTTTGTTTTAACTAAGCTTTGTACTCCTCTTTAACACCGGTATGAGTTTGAGGTGACTCCAAAAGTTGGACATAAAATAAAAACAGATGAAAGATAAATTCCTTCACACGTTTGAGTTCCGATTAAATTTGGTTAGTCAAGCCTTAAATGGTCGTTCCTTAGCCGATCTAGGAAGGAGCTATCGCACTAATACTAGAGATATACGAATGTGGGTTCGTAGATATAAACTCTATGGAGAAGCAGGACTATACAGTAGTATAGGAAATCGATTTAGCATCGAAGAGAAAGAAAAAATAGTGACTCATGTAATTACTAATAAAAAAACCATCTTTACTTCAACTAGCTTTATACCATAATGTTAGCTACGGAACTCTATTGGGTTGGCTGCATAAAGTTAACAAAGGTGGTCTTCAAGCTTTACGAGATCCAAATGTATCTAAACGAAAATCTAAAGACCGCTTGCCTATGGCAAGACCTAAAAAGAAAGAACCAACAACTGAGTTGGAGAGACTTCGATTAGAAGTTTATAGATTAAGAGTAGAGAATGAGCTATTTAAAAAAGTCAAGGCTTTAGTTCAAGCACGAGAAGCCCGCGAACGCATGATTGGTCTCAAGTCATCCAAGAACTAAGGCAGCAATACGACCTTGCAACTCTTTTAGATTGCGGTCAGATGGCTCGTTCAACGTTTTATTATCATATAAAACCTCAAAATAAATCTTCTAAAGAAAACTTTCATATTGAACTAATTAAGAATATCTATCAACAGCATAAAGGGCTTTATGGGTATCGTCGTATAACAGCTCAACTGCGCAAAATGGGGTATTTAATTAATCATAAGAAAGTTCTTAAGATAATGAATCAACTTGATATTAAAGGTAAGGGTAAGGAACCTAGTATCCGTAACTATAATAAAGAAGAAGGAGATGGCCAAGAAATATCTGAAAACTTAATTAATAGAGACTTCCATGCAGATCAGCCTTATAGGAAGTGGGCTACAGATCTAACTCAAATTA
>NZ_DYYK01000012.1:0-15881 GCF_020741705.1 Bacteroides coprosuis | reverse complement strand
ACGATAGCTCTTAATCATATCAATTTACATGTGCAGCCCAAAGAGTTTGTGGCCATCATGGGACCTTCGGGCTGTGGTAAGTCTACCTTGCTCAATATTCTTGGCTTGCTAGATAATCCTACAACAGGACTGTATAAACTAGACGGTAAAGAAGTTGGACAGTTGAAAGAGAAAGATCGGACAAAGATTCGTAAGGGTAATATTGGCTTTGTGTTTCAGAGCTTTAATTTGATAGATGAAATGACGGTGTACGAGAATGTAGAGTTGCCACTGATCTATTTAAATGTAAAGTCTGCCGAACGAAAGAAACGGGTGGAGGCTGCTTTGAAGAAGATGAATATTAGTCATCGTATCAACCATTTCCCCAACCAGTTATCGGGTGGACAACAACAGCGTGTGGCTATTGCTCGTGCTGTGGTAGCCAATCCCAAACTTATATTGGCGGATGAGCCTACGGGTAATCTGGATTCAAAGAATGGGAGGGACGTGATGGACTTACTTACTCAACTCAATCAAGAAGGAGCAACCATTGTGATGGTAACGCACTCTCAGCATGATGCCTCTTTTGCTCATCGTATCGTGAATTTATTTGATGGTAGTATTGTTACAGAAGTAGCCAACCATCTTTAGTTTTTCCTATCTATATAGTGTTATTAGTGTGCGAAAAGAGGATTAATCAGAGTGTCTGTTAATCCTCTTTTTCTATTTTCTAGGGAAGTAGAGTGAAAAAAGTGTGTATTCTGCCTTCGACTGTAAAGTGATAGTGCCTCCGTGCATACGCATAATATATCTACTGATGCTTAAACCAATGCCAGTACCTTGTTCTTTGGTGGTGAAGAAAGGAATAAAGATTTGGGCAGCAACCTCCTTAGGTATAGGCAAGCCATTATTTCGGATGTGAATGATATCATAGTCTGAATCATGATCTTCAAATGTTATTTCTATCTTTCCATCTTCCTGATGAGCAGTTGCTTCAACAGCATTTTTTAGCAGATTCAGTACTACTTGCAAAAAGTGACTTCTGTCTGCAGTAATGAGGTGAGGAGTATTTTCATCAAAAGAGAACGTAACTGCCTTTGCCAAGCTATTTTCTTTTGTGAGTAAGATGGCTTTGTTTATCAATGCTGTTGCATCAAAAGAGACAGGTTGTGGAGCAGGAATACGAGTAAACTGTCGGTAAGACTGTACAAATTGCAATAGCTCTTTGGCCGTAGTATGTATGGTCTCTAGTCCCTCTGTGAGTATCTCTTTTTCTTCAGAATGAGTCGTGTTTGTTTTGAGATTGAAGAGGAGAGTGTCTGTGAGTGAAGTTATGGGGGCAATAGAGTTCATTATTTCATGAGTCATCACACGTATCAGTTTGATCCACGATTCCATCTCCTTACTATCCAATTCAATATTGATATTATTTAAGATGATAATCTTTATCTCTCCTCGTTGCATCTTCACACGGTCTGCCCTTAAACTCAGTTGAAAGTCGCCTCGTTCCGTATGGACAGTAATCTGCTTGGGTTCTTTACTGGGTTCTAAGTTTTTGAATAGCAGTGGCAGTTCTGAATTAATACTTTGTAGTTGATTCAGGTGAGTTAAGATGGGTAAGCCTAGAAGTTGCTCGGCAGCATGATTAACCGTTTGCACTTGATTCTGCTCATTGAGAATAATGATACCCGTAGATACATTCTCTATCACGATGCTAAAGAAACGTTCTTGCTCTACAATTTCTCGTTTGGTTTGGGCTAGGATATCTTTGATATGATTCATTACTCGGTGTAGCTCTCTTTCACGCATAGAGCCGATATTCTCTTGAAACTTAAAAGCATAATCTCCATTTTCTATCGCATTAAAGAGGAATACCACATTCTTAGTCAATTTGCTATAGAGCTTGTTGATTTGATAAAGTAAAATGAAAAGAAGCAGAATAGCGAATACTCCTATGGAGATAAAGCCATAGATAAAAAGTAAAGGAATTGCTATAGCAGTAGCTATCAAGAGGAATAGATTGGCTCCAAGTTTGTAATCAATTGATTTAAACATCACATCACTCTTTATAGTTGATACTTTTTCATCTTGTTGTAGAGCGTAGGGCGAGTAATGCCTAATTCGCTAGCTACCGCAGAAATATTTCCCTCATTGACTTTTAAAGACTGTTCTATCATCTTTTTCTCCATATCCTGCAAGGTTAAACCGTCCATTGAGGTTTGTGCGAGAGAGGTATCCATTCTTAATATAAAATCATCAGTCTCAAGACTCGGTTTGTCGGAGAGGATAACAGCCTTCTCAATAGCATGCTGAAGTTCTCTTACATTCCCGGGCCAATTGTATTTTTGTAATTTATAGATAGCCTCAGCACAAATATTCATCGTACGGTTGTGGTACTTCTTTGCATATCTATTTAAGAAGAACTGGGCAAGTAGAGGGATATCTTCTACTCTTTCCCTAAGAGGAGGAACTCTCAGTTCGATGGTATTGATACGATAGAATAAGTCTTCACGGAAAGCACCTTCTTTTACTGCCAAAGGAAGATCTGTGTTGGTAGCACAGATGAGGCGGATGTTGATAGGAATAGGTTGGTTGCTGCCTACACGAGTGACAGTGCGAGTTTGGAGTGCAGAAAGGAGCTTGGCTTGCATAGATACATCTAGATTACCTATTTCATCTAAGAAGAGTGTACCTTGGTCTGCCAATTCAAATTTACCTATTCGATCTGCCTTGGCATCTGTAAAAGAGCCTTTGGTATGTCCAAAGAGTTCACTCTCAAAGAGTGTTTCTACAATAGCACCCATATCGACAGTTACCAAGGAGTTGTTTGCCCGAAGCGAGAGGTTGTGTATTTTGCGGGCTACAACTTCCTTACCCGTACCATTTTCTCCCGTTATTAATATATTGGCTGAGGTACGAGCTACTTTGGTTATGATGTTGTGCAGATGTACCATAGCAGGAGATTCGCCCCAACAGATAGATTGTTCGGTGTTTAGCTCGGTGTGAAAAGCTTGCTGACGATCTTTTAGTTGTTGTACCTCTTTGCGAGAATCATTTAGAGCTTTGGCAGAATGAAGTGTTGCCAGAAGTTTAGCATTATCCCAAGGTTTCACTACAAAGTCTGTAGCACCCTCTTTCAGTGCTTTTACGGCTAAGTCTATATCGGCATAGGCAGTAAAAAGAACGATGGGAATATTGGGATTGTATTTCTTTACCTCTCTTAGCCAAAACAAACCCTCGTTGCCCGAGTTTATGCCACTCGAAAAGTTCATATCGAGTAAGATAACATGGGGTTTTTGTTCTTCTATTTGGTGTAATAAGGTGTTGGGAGAGGAGAGTAAAACCACTTTTTCAAAATAGTTGGTCAGTAGTAATTTCAATGCCGTTAAGACATTTTTATTGTCATCTACTACTACTATTGTTCCGTCTTTAGCCATATTCTCGTTATTATCAATTGGGGTATTATTTAAGGCGATTCTATACATCCTCAGAATCAACCTCTAAAGTACAGAAAATCTGATTACCAACCGAAGCAAAAGTCAATTAAAAAGCGAGTTGTAAAGCATTTCTTATCTTTGTTATGCTCTTGCAATTCTTCCTTACTTTAATAGCAAAAGGGAGAAGCTATTAAACAAATATTAGCTAATTATGTTAGTAAGATATTCTTACTTTGCTTATCTTGATACTGAATCAAAGAAGCAAATTATTAATTTTTTAAACAATATACGAAGATGAAAGTTAAAGTTGTATCAACTCCGTTTCCTGAGTTATTAATGCGCTGGAAGAAAGCGAAAGGTGAAGTTGCAGACAAAGCTATATCTTGTGATCAAGCAAAATGTAAAGTAGAGGACATTATGGGTTGCTTGGTTGAAAAAGTTGATTGTAACAAAGGGCAATATTACATTGTTCCTATCTGTAAAGATTGTGCAACACCCGTTTCTAGATATGAAGTAGATGAGAATCTGCTCGTTCATTTTGATAAAAATAAAGCTTAAAAAGGATATTAAATCATAGAACTGTAAGGTGTACAAATATAAAATGTACACCTTTTTTCATTGAATTTGATATAGCCCTAGATACACTTTGACACCGACATGATGATGACATGTCGGTGTCATGATGTGTACATGCCTTAGTCAAAATATTCTCTTGGTTTGATAGAAATGTTTATTCCGTCATTTACAGACGGTAGTAGAGGACTCGCTTTCTTGAAGAAGAGCAAAATAAGGCAAGTTGTTACAAACATATTTCTTTTTTGTAATAACCAGTAAAAAGATGGGGATGGAAGTGTAGATTTAATATCATTATGAAATAAGTTGGGAAAGAGATCAGATCTTTATACTAGACAAAAAAATAAAAGAAGTCATAGGTATTAGTTAAAAGTTAGAAAAGATGCCACTAGTGATAGTCGCGCTTTTTGTAAAACAGTGTCAAAAGGAAAAAAGAGCTAGATGATTGGGGTCATCTAGCTCTTTTCGTTATGGATATCTAGGCCTATGTTGCTTAGATTTTATTTAGTTTGTTCCATCAATTCTTTCACTGCACGTTCCAGCTGTAAGTCTTCACCTTTCAGTTCCGATGCAGGATCGTTGTAGATTTCAATATCGGGGAATAGTTCTTGATTTTCAAGATAATTTCCACGCATATCTTTAACAGCTACCTGAGGAATACCAAATACAATGCTTGGATCAATCTGAGATTCCCACCATACAGCAGTCATAGTACCTGGTACGGGCGCACCAATCAGTTTACCTATTTTTAGCTCTTTGTATAGCCATGGGAATCCATGAGCATTAGAGTAGTTGTCTTCGCATATCAATACAGCCGATGGTTTTGTCCACTTGTTGAATGGATCACTTCCTATGTATTGTCCACGAGGAGCAAATTGCTGGTATTCTTTTCCTGTTAACAAGGTTACCAAGTCGTCGTGCAACCAGCCACCACCGTTATGACGTGTATCTATAACAACAGCATCTGCATTACGGTACCTACCCAGTAGGTCTGAATATACTTGGCGGAAGCTTTCACTATCCATACCTTTCACATGTATATATCCTATTTTACCTCCCGAAATCTTTTCAGCCATCTGACGGCGTTGTTCTACCCAGCGCTTATATAACAACTCTTGTTGTGCTCCTTGAGAGATAGGTTTTATCCATTCTTCTTCTGTTTTAGTAGAAGGTTTTACCTTATAAGAAATCAAAACACGTTGGTTTGCCTTGCCAGCAAGAAGTTGGCTATAATCCTCGCCCTCCTGAATTTCTTTTCCATCAATCTTTAAGATGATAGAGCCTTCTTTGATTTTTGATTTAGCACCACCTAGCGGACCCAAAGGAAGAATTTCTTTGATCTTCAGTCCCTTGCCTTGATAGTCATTGTCGAAGAAAGCACCCAGAACAGCCGTTGGACGAGAAGATCTTCCACCATAATAGCGAGCCCCTGTGTGAGAAGCATTTAATTCACCCAATAGTTCAGATAGCATTTCTGCAAAATCGAAGTTATTGTTGATATGAGGAAGGTAACGAGCATAGTCTGTTTTGTAACCATCCCAATCTACACCATGCAAGTCGGTCACATAGAACTTATCCTTGACTTGTTTCCACACGTGGTTGAAGATGTATTCACGCTCTTGTTCGGGCTTATAATCAAACTGAGCATTCATACTGATAGAAGATACAGCACCCGAAGCAATAGTAATCTTCTTCAGTTGTCCGCCACTCAATAGATATAGGTGAGTACCTGTTTTATCTACTTCTAGTCCACCGCCACCAGCACCTTTTACAAGGATGCGGCTCGATTTCTTTTTTAAATCGTGTACCCAAAGGTCGTATCCTTTTTCAAAGCGAGATAGATAATAGAGCTTATCTCCTTCTTTATTCAAATAAGCATCAGCCAGAGAAGAAGAGTTTGGTGTAAGGCGAATAACCAAATCCTTACGATGATCTAGATCAAACTCCAGATCTTTAACCTTTTCAGGAGTTAAATCTCCTTCTTTTTCTTTTTTCTCTTTCTTATCAGCTTCTTTTTCTTCTTTCTTTATCTCTTTCTTCGTTTTTGTTTCGGCATCGTAAAGAGCCAATTCTTCTTTGCTTAGGCTAAACTTATCATACGCTTCACGGTCGAAGAACATGATGTAGGCATCCATGTGGGCACCCCAGCTACCATGACTACGATATCCTGCACGGTCTGAAAACCAAAGCATAGCTTTACCATCTTGTACAAATCGAGGATTGCCATCCGTATAACCACTCTCGGTAAGGTTGGTCAACTCTCCACTACCATCGGCTTTTACAAGGGCAGCATCCACGTTATTCCATCCTCCAATACCGATGTATTGAGTTAATAACCATTTGCTATCAGGAGCCCATTGAAACCATTGATCTCCATCCGAATAAGAGTAGTTGAATTTTCCGTCTAAGACCGTCTTGCTCTTTTTATTACTTAGATTAAGTACCTTTAGAGTCGTTCTATCTTCAAGGAAAGCTACTGACTTACCGTCTGGAGAATAAAGAGGTTGGAAAGAGGCCTTATCAGAATCTGTTAGCTGCTCTTCTGTAAAGCTTTGTGCATAAATAAACTCTTTCTCATCTTTAATATCTAAGGTAGTTTGATAAATATTCCATGCGCCATTTCGTTCGGCAGCATAAAGCAGTGATCTTCCATCAGGACTAAAACTTACATCCCTTTCTTGCTCGGGCGTATTTGTTATTTGTCGAGTTGTACCATATTCGATAGAGGTAACAAAAATATCTCCACGGATGATAAATGCTATTTCTTTTCCATTGGGAGACACCGACATTTCTTTAGCTCCCGTACGGAAGTTAAAGTGTTTTACAGCAGACTCTTGTTGGTCGGTAATGATTTCAATACTTACTTTTTGAGGTTCAGCTCCCTCACGTAGTGTATAGATTTCGCCATCATACACAAAACATAACACACCTGCTTTACTTTGAGTAAGGAAGCGTACAGGATGCTTTTTGAGATGTGTAAGTTGTTTTTTATCTGAACCATCTAAGTTGCGTTTGTACACGTTAAAAGAGCCATCTTCTTCATTTAAGTAGAAGAATGAGTTTCCGTCAGCAGTCCATGATGGATTACGATCTTCTCCTCTGAAATTAGTCAACTTGGTATAAGTTCTTTCCCCATTCAAATCGCATAACCAAATATCTCTTGCAATAGAAGATTGATGGTGCTTACGCCATGGATCTTCATAGCCTTTCTTATCGTGGTACAGAATTTTGTTTTCTGTGGGGTGGAAAGAGATGTCCTCTAGTGGCATAGAAGAGAACAGAGCCGGACGTTTGCCTTCTGTATCCACTTCATACACTTGAGAAAATGAGGGGAAATGACCATCCTTAACATCTGCCATAATGTTTGCCGTATAAAGCACATGCTCATTATCACGGAATACAATAGGGTATTCATTGGCAGAGTGTGTAGTTAGGCGGGTAGGAGCTCCACCTCTTGATGACATGAGATGAATATCGAATCCACCTTCACGGTTGGAAGCAAAAGCAATTTTATTTCCGTCGGGAGACCACACGGGTTGTGTATCGTGTGCGGGGTGTGTTGTGAGCTGGATAGCCTTACCTCCCGAACTTGGAACTTTGTAGATATCACCCTTGTAAGTGAATGCAATCTCGCTGCCATCGGGGGATATTGCAGCATAGCGCATCCAGAGTGGCGTGTCTTGTGCGCTAGCCCCTACCGCAAAGGAAAGACAAAGAGCACTAAGTAAGAAGTTCTTCATGTTGTTTAGTTATAATTATTGAATGAAACGAATTATCAAATATAGTCAAATAGAGAGGATAAGAAAAATAAGAGATTTGAATACTGACAAAAGACTTGTCTTTTATTTTAACTAGATTTTATTTTGACCATTCGTTTCCTTATTAATAGATTAGTTCTTAATTTTAAAACATTGAATATAAGGAACGATATAAAATGAGAATGAATCACTTTGTGTTTTTGGCTAGTGTAGTTTTATTGTTTGCAGCTTGTTCTAACGATGATTCTTGTGTGGATTTTCTTCCTAAACCCAGTGAGAATCTAAAATCAATAAGTTTTGTAAAGCATTATGACGGAAATGTAGCGTTGTTGGAAAAAGAATCCTTTCATTTCGGTAAGGATGGCACACTTAGCCAATATATCAGTTTGAGAAATACTGCGGGAAAAGAATATGTTTCTACTAGTAATCTTACACGAATAGATACGGTAGCAGATAAGCAAGCACCATATCACTATACCTATGATTCATGGAAGAATAACACCAACCTTTATGAGTCAAGATACTATTTGTCTGATTATCCCTCTGTATGTACTTATGCTTTAAAAGTTACAGCAGGGAGTGAAAATAGTACGCATGCTTTCTTGATGAAATACATCTATATGGATAATAAACCTTATATCAGTGAGATAAGAGATATGGTGCGTAAGACTGAAAAAGAGTATTATCGCTTAGAGTGGGATTATTCCAAATTTAAAGAGGGAGAGATTACCGTGCGCAACTTCCTGATGGATGAGTTGAAATATACGGCTCGACTAACTATAGAGCAAAGAGATAATCTAAATATGGCGGATGTGCAATATCTGGATTATCACCCTATCAATAAGCATTACGAATTGCTGTATAGTGGTTTTCTAGGAACTTTCGATTATGTGATTACCCAACAAGAGTCTGATAATGATTTGTACATACCCAATCAAAGTGCCGATTATACATTCACAAAAGAAGGGTTACCTCTTCAGGTTGTATTAACTTCAGCCAAAGAGGGGAAACAATCTGTTCGTTACAACTTTGAGTACGAGTGGATCAAGGAATAATCACTTGAATGAGCGTAAAGCTCTGCGTACGATGTATGCTGTAGCTTTAGATTGAGGATGATTGAGAGTCCATTGGCTACAAACATCTTTGACCAGCTGTGGCTGAGATTTACTCAAATCGTTTAGCCAGTTGGCAACACTATCCTGAACATACTTAGAGGAGTCTGCTTGTAGGTTTTCCAAGAGAGGAAGAGCTAAAGTAGGCTCTTCTTGAATAAAAGAGAACTGTCTGCACCATACTCCTTTGGGACGAGTAGATTCAGAAGCAAATCTTCTTACATATTCATTTGCATCGGTAGTCCAAGGTAACAGGAGCTTGAAAGCCTCTTCGGGCCGACTGAGAATATCTTCACGTATGGCTATCCACGCTATTTCTCGTACGCCGAAATGATTGTCCTTGGCAAAGGGAAGTATCTGTTGAAGCTTTTCTGCTAGAGAAGCATTGCTTTGTCCCACCATAATGGCTGCCCAGCAGCGAGGAATATCGGCAGGGTGTTCTTGTAAAAAGGTAGATAGCCGATGTCTTTCTACCTCATCGGTAATCTGATAAAGTTGTGTCCCTATCAGCTTGATAAGAGCTAGAGCCGACTGACTTTTTGAACTTTCAATCTGCTCTAATAGGGGTGTATGATAAGAAATGGGGAGAACAGCTTGAAGCAGTTGTCTTTGGTCGATAGCAAGCCATTCTACTAGATTCACTGTAGGTAGTTGCCCCCGATTCAATACTTCAAGTACTGCCGAGGGTATCTCGTCTATCTTTCTAGCTCCTTTGCGGTTCTCCATAAATGCTTATCCTTTATTATTCAAATTCGTATAGTTCTGAGGGCACTGTTCTTTTCAACGGACTTAGTTGAAGTTCTTTACCTAGGATGATATTGTGTTCTCTCAACTTCGATTCCATGGTTTTGTAGGCTAGTTCAGGATGATTATTATCCTTGCTCAAGTGGCAAAGCCATACATACTTCCAATTGGGTTGATAGTTTTCCGACAAGAAGAGGGCTGTATCTGTATTACTCATATGTCCTGTACGACTAGCTACTCTATCTTTTAAGAACTGAGGATACTTACCCATGCGTAGCAT
This sequence comes from Bacteroides coprosuis, assembly GCF_020741705.1. Classification (NCBI taxonomy): domain Bacteria; kingdom Pseudomonadati; phylum Bacteroidota; class Bacteroidia; order Bacteroidales; family Bacteroidaceae; genus Bacteroides; species Bacteroides coprosuis. Next base: position 5,998 of record NZ_DYYK01000012.1, on the reverse strand, counting down.
TTCATCTTCATAATTGGCCTCTAAAATAAGATAGTTGGCTTTCTTCAAGTAGTGAGCCACAGTAGGTGTAATTTCTCCTAAGTCGGTAGCAAAGGTAAACACCTTGCCATCTATCTCAATGCAATACCCTACATTATCTGTACCATCATGCGGAACCTCAAACGAGATGATGTGAAAATCATTGAGCTCAAAAGGTTGTTCTTTTTCAAGATAACGCACGCAATGCCCCAAAGGCTCGTGCATACACCTATTTTTGCTAATCCCTTCGTGTACTTTTTGTGTGCTGTAAACGGGTATGTTTAGTTTCTCTCCCAAGTGTCCCACGCCCTTTATGTGGTCGGCATGGTCGTGTGTTATAAAAATAGCATGAATCATTTCCATGCCAACATTAATCTCTCTAAGTGCTTTTCTAATGGCTCGGACACTGATCCCTGCATCTATTAGAATGCCATAATTGGGGGTACCCAGGTAATAGCAATTCCCACTACTGCCACTGCCTAGGCTTATAAATTGTACTTTCATTATTACCTTAATTTGAAAAATGCCGCTGAACGAACGGTCATTCAACGGCAAATATACAAAAAATAGGATTGGCTTATCGCTATTTTATCTTTTGCTTATCTAATTTTTTTGTTACCCTTGCAAAAATTAATAGAGCGAATGCTGCTACTAATCCGATAGCTGCAAAGTAGTACCAGATATAATGTGCATTAACCGACGCTGCTTCCCACTCAGCACGGGTTGCAAAGAGGGTAGGGTCTGGACAATATTTACTTAAAAGTACCCCCGAAATACCAAATCCAAAGATAGATGCCAAGAAGGAGTGCAGGTGACTAAATCCTAAATACATTCCCTCTTCTCCCTTGGGTGCTTGCAGTGAAAAATACTCCAAATAGCGAGGAGAAATAAAACACTCTGCTAAAGCCTGAATGCTGATACCAAGCACCATCATGAGTGTAATGTTGCTGATGGTACTAAAGAACTCTACTTTGAATACATTTCCTAGCGACATAACGAGTGCCGAAAGAGGGATTAAAAACATACCGATATTCATGGAGAAGATAGCCGATTTCTTTGCCATTAATCGGGTGATGAGGCTTACCAAGCATACCACAACAAAAGGGTTTACATTGGCTATCCACCCCGGTTTTGCTGTTTCGCCAGCCAGACGGATTACGTATTTAGGCATCGTAGCATAAAGCTGATGTTGTACCATCCAGAAGCCTGTTACGATTAATATCAAGATAAGTAATCTCCAGTTGGTCGTAATTCGCTTAAATCCTTGGAAGATTTCTGACATACTTTTTCCTTCACCAGCTGTTTTGGTTGATTTGTAAAAGAAGTACACCGCAATAAGAGCAGCTAGAGTCATAGCTGCGGCAAAGAAGTTAATATAGATATATGCTTTTTCTCCAACCACACCTCTTAGAGGGTCGATAATAGTTTTCCCTGTAAAAGCTCCGATGTTTACCATCATATAGAAGATAGAGTAACCTTTTGCTCTGTTTTCTGTTGTCGTTTCTTTGGCTACAGATGCAGAGATAATAGATTTAATAAAAGATCCTCCTATCATAATCACAAAAAGCACAGGGGCTATGAGCCAAGGTTCGTTGCTTTGTTGTAATCCGTGAAATACAGTAGTTTCTCCATACTCTACCAAGCCACTAGCTTGAAGTAGACTAGGTAAGATACCCAATCCAAAATACCCTATGGTAAGTAAAGAAAAGGCAATCAGCATAGATTTTCTAAAACCTATTTTGTCGGCATAAGCTCCCGTAAAGATGGGCAGTAAGTAGAGTCCTCCCGAGAATAATCCCGAAATGATACTGGCCTCAATGTCATTAAATCCTAGTATGGTAGATAAATAGATGGTCAGAACGATAAATACGCCATAGTAGGCCATACGTTCAAACAATTCAACAAGGTTGCTCACCCAGAAGGCTTGTGAATAACCCTTAAGCATAGGCTGGTTAGTTTGTGTCATTTTGAGTGTTAGTTACGTTTAATGTCTTAATTTCGGTCGCTAAGATAAGTAAATCTGTATCAGATGCAAAGGTTAGATATTAATTCACCTATCTGTTGTATAACATAAAAAGAAGTTAAAATCTTTTTTGTAAATGTCCCTCTATACTCAAAGATAAAAATGATTCTGGGATGATGCGGTTATAAATCAGATAGATAACTCTATTCAGCTCTGCTGCTATTCTTAAAAAAGTTAACAATACCTGTTTACTGAAATTGGTTAGCAAGGGAGGAGGATGTTTTCTACCTCTTCAGAGTATTTCGGCGTAAAAAGTGAAGATGAATAGCTGTATATTTATCAGATCTTAAATAGAATAATTATGCGCTATTTTGACGCAAAAAGTATGAGCCTGTTTTGACACCGACAAGAGAATGACATGACACCGACATGATGAGTTTTTGACCTAGTTAAAACACTACTTTGACTCTTTCAGAATAATAGCGTAAAAAGAAACGAATTTTTATACAAAGTAGAGATATAAAAAAGAGACTACTTGCAAAAAGTAATCTCTTGTAATATCCTTTACTCAGACTCTCTACTAAAACAGATAACTGAGAGAAAAGAGTAAATTCCTATTTTGAGAATCATCATCAACAGAACTCTTTATAAAGCCCCAGTCGTAGCCAAAGCCAAGTTGAAAGTGATTGCCTAGTTCGGCTCCAACACGAAAACCCATTCCAAAGTCGAAACGCTTATCTCCCGAGCCTGTTTCATATAAATCAACTGATTCCTTATAAGTACCCGAATGGGTTTCTTCTTTACCAAAAAGCCCAACTCCCACATAGGGACCCACACTAGCATATAGACTAACTCCGTGTATGAAAGGATATTTGTATCCTATATGGACGGGGATATCAAGATAATAGCTAGTTCGGGTTAATTCAGAGCCTCCATTTTCATTAGATGGTGTGCCAGCAGGGGGTTGATCATTATTCACATACCAATCTGCCTTATAACCTTTGCCAGAAAACAAGGCACTACCTTCCAAATAGAAAAAACCTTGCAAAGGCAAAATAGCTTTTACACCTCCATGAAAGCCCCACTTAGGGTCTACAGACGAGTAGGGATTATCTTTTATTGTAGATCTACTAGCTCCTATAGTAACACCCCATTGAATAGGATTTATCGCTTGGATAGCATGAGGGATGAGTATGCATAAACAAAAAATAATGAATAGTCTTTTCATGTTGATATTGGGTTATCCCTAAAGATAAATACAAAAGAGATAGGACAAAGTATATTCAACAAATATTTTAGTTCTCTTCTTTTGACTTCGATAGGGATGAGTAGTTCTTTTAGCTTATACATGCAGGGCTAAGACTTTGGTGGCTTAGTCTTTTTTCTATTTCTAATCTGTATGCCTTCGCTCTTTTCGGCAATATCTATGAGAGTATTCAAGGCAAGCTTTTGCAAATTTGCGTGTTCTAGTTCTTTCTCTAATTGCTTAATTCTTAATTCCAATTGGGCTTGCTCTTCTTCTGGAGTCAATTGTTTCTTTTCCATATTCTAGATAATTTGTGGAAATATAGTTATTCTTTTTAGTAATCCCCAAGCAGAGCAACTATTCTCTTTTATAAATTAAACGTAATAACACATAGGTTATCAGTGTACTCACAACAGCAGTGATTAAAATAGGAGTAATAATCTCCATATCTCCCCAATAATTAATAAAAGCATATATCACGATACACATTAATATACCGCCCAAACTAGTCATTAAGTTTTTATTTTGTAAGCGAGGAAATACTCCTATTACTAGGTAATAAAAGAAAGGAGCTACAAAAATATAATCTACATTTAAAAGATTACTATTGAGGGAGGAACCATACATACTAACGATGATGCCCACTGCCATAATCAATAATGCTACAATAAAATTTGTCATAGTCGGTTGGTTTTAAATGAGTTAATGTTCTATACTCAATATAACAAACTTTGTAAAGAAAAGATTATAAGAGCATACTATTTCGTGAAAATCTTTCAACAAAGGTTTAATAAGATAGTTGGGCTAGCCAATACGGATATACAGTATCTTTTAAAATATTGAATAATAGAAATATATAATACTTTTATAAAGTATCGAGTGAAGTAGAATAGAGGGGTAAGACACAAAGAAGGCATCTGTTTTAGAGAGAATTTCTACTTCACAGATGCCTCAAATTTTTTCACACTACATGTCTAGTACTTTTGGGTAGGCTCAATGTTGTTAGTTGCTGAACATACTTTTTGTTGTTTGTAGACTTACAGGAGAATACGTGCGTTATTCCTTATTTTTTCTAACAAAGAACCAATAAGTGTTCTTTGGTTTACGTACAGGCTTCATGCTAGGGATAAGTTTAAGATTCCCCTCTTGATCTATATCCGTCAACACATTGCGCAATGGCCAGCCTGTTTGTTCTTCACTTCCAAATAATCCCAATTCAATGCATAATGGCATTAAATCCTTTGGAATCGCTACATCTATAGCAGGATTACGCTGGAAGAATAAGTTTACTGCTTGATTGATTAATTGAACATTATCCATACTATATAATTTTAAAAGATTAAAAACTGCGATACTTTAATTTGTTATTGGGCTTAATAACAAACCACGTATCTATTTATTTATTGAGTTTAGAGCATAAGCTCTTCTTTATTTTATTAATTATTTGTAATAGTTCTCTATATATAATATAACCAACAAAAACCTTAATTTGTTTAGTGTGAAAAGGCTCATTAGGTGTTAAAAATATCCTTTTAACACTCTGCTATACATGTTATTAAACATAAGTTCTAAATATTAGCTTCAATATGTATTTGAGCTTGTATAAAGAACATGACAAAGCTTAAAGTGTATCACACTTTTGGGTTATTTTTTATAAAAGAAACTACTTCAAAGAACGATTCTCTTCAATCCTTTGAACTAGTTGAAGAGGGTTGTCGCAACTAAATTGATAGGTGTAGTATTGGGTATGCATACATACCAAATTACTGTTATTATTTATATAGAAGCGATGATTCTTCAGATTGGAGTTGAAGTAACGAGGCAAATTCCCTACAACCATATTGGCACCCATAACCTGCAAAGTAGATTCGCTAATTACATCTGCGGCATAAACATCGGCAATGGCCGATAGGGGAATCACAATTTCGGAGAACTGTGTGCTTATTATTACTTCTTGGGCTGTAACAGCCACTTCATTTATCTTTGAACTAAAGATGTACAATCTTAATGCAACTACTGCAAGGAATAAGAAAGAATAGATACCCACAGGTATATAATATTCCTTGAAAACGCTCAAAACCATTAGACCCAACAGAAAGAGGGCTAAAATCGTCAGTGTACCTGTAGTTACTCTGTACACCTTACTAGGAGTTGAGCTAAACCTGTAAATCATAATAGATAAAGGTTTGATATTACACTATTCAATATAGGTATTATTTTGGTGAATAACAAATAGTTACTTAGTTAACTAGTCAATATTTTTATTTATAGAGAAACGATTCAGTTTATGCTCCCTATATGCCTCCATCGTCCCAATGTTCTATCTAATTAATTACCAACCCACTCACTTATTCTGTAATTTTACTTTACTTATTACGAAGGAGTTACTAAATTAGGGGGAAATGCATGTAAAATCTAATTCTATGACTGAACCTAAAAGAATAGAGTATGAGCATACCCTTGAATTATTTTCTCAATCGTAGAAATGGCAGAACACTGTTTCATAAATTAACACATTTTATTCTATTCAAAATTCCTTTGTAATAGTAAAATAGGAGATATGATTTTACTATTAGTGAGATCTTACTACTCTTTCTTTTTCTACAGTGTGTAACTAGTACATATCGTAATACGCACCAATCATAAAATACCACAGCATACCAAGTAGTATAAACGAAAGGGTGTAGAATGTCTTCTTTTTGTATTATAGACTAGTGGTAATGGGTAGTTGCAACTAAAACTTTTAACTCTCTTTGTGTTAATCTTCAAAA
>NZ_DYYK01000011.1:0-10368 GCF_020741705.1 Bacteroides coprosuis | reverse complement strand
ATGCAAAAATTCTTAAAGATATTTTGAAGTACCATGTCGTTGGTTACTTCACCTGCTATGTCATTGAGGTGGAATATACATTCACGGATGTCTTGTGAAAGGAAGTCTCCACTGATTTGCATCTCTAAGCCGTTTTGAACACGGTGTATCGCTTCTAGAGCCTTTGTCAGAGCTTCGTAGTGACGCATATTGGTTACTATCACGTCATTTTGTGTTACAGTAGGTAAGTTAGCTGAATTTGTAAGCAACTTTTCTAATTGTTCAACTCCTTCTTTCTCTTTTGCAGAAATAAAAATAGAAGTTAGGCTAGGGTAGTGGGTTTGAGCTAGAGCTTCTAAGCCTTTTCTTTCACTTTCGTTGATTAGCTCAGATTTGTTGAATACAAGTATTAATTGTTTGTTTTGTGCTTTGGGCACTATCTTTTCTGCTAGTTGTTGTATTTGTTCTGTAGCAGTAGGAGCATCAATTACCCATAATACAATTTCTGCTTGATCTAGTTTTTGGAAAGTTCTTTCGATTCCTAGACTCTCAATAGTGTCATGAGTCTCTCTTATACCTGCTGTATCAATGAAGCGGAATGTTACTCCTCCAATATTCATTGTGTCTTCTATAACATCTCTAGTAGTGCCATGAATATTACTTACTATGGCTTTATCTTCATTGAGTAGAGCATTCAGAAGTGTAGATTTCCCAGCATTGGTTTCCCCAATAATAGCTACAGGAACACCATTCTTTATGGCATTACCTACACTAAAGGAGTTGGTTAATTTAGATATTACTTGTTCTATTTTATCTGCCAAAGCTTTTAGTTGGTCTCTATTCGCAAACTCTACATCCTCCTCACTAAAGTCTAGTTCTAATTCAATCATTGAAGTGATATGAAGCAATTGGTTGCGAAGCTCTGCTAGTTCCTTACTAAAACCCCCACGCATTTGGCTCATCGCTAGTCGGTGGGTTGCAGCCGAAGTAGAAGCTATAAGGTCTGCTACAGCTTCAGCTTGGCTTAAGTCCATCTTTCCATTAAGGAAGGCTCTTTGCGTGTACTCTCCAGGTTGGGCTGTTCGACAACCATTTTTAATAAGTAACTCCATTACCTTTTGTAAAATATAGGTTGATCCATGACATGTTATCTCAACAGAGTTTTCTCCTGTAAAAGAATGAGGAGCTTTAAAAAGGCTGATGAGTACTTCATCTATAACTTCTTCATGGTCTATTATTTTTCCGAAAGTTAGAGTATATGCAGGTTGCTCATGCAATATTTTATCCTTTTTAAATGGACGAAATATTTTTTCTGTAATTGTAATAGCATCCTTTCCAGACACTCGGATGGTACCTATGGCTCCACCTTGTGCTGTCGCTATTGCGCATATTGTATCTTGATTTATCATACTAGTACTTATTAATAGGGCAAAGATACGTGTTTTTTTATGAATGTGTTGAATAAAAATAAAAACGGGATATAGCAGATTGGCTATATCCCGTTATATATCATTAATGTAGGTTAATTAGATACGATCTAATACTGTTTTGATCAGTACATCAATAGTGTTTTTATAACCTGTATTCGCTTCTTCTTTTAAACGATTGGCTATTACCATACAAACAGTCATAGCTTTATGTCCCATTAATTTTGCTAAACCAGCTAATGCAGAACTTTCCATCTCAAAGTTGGTGATTTGCATATTATTATGCTTGAATTCAACTATTTTATGGTTTTGTTCTGGATCACGTAATGGAACACGCAATTGACGTCCTTGTGGGCCGTAAAAACCACCACAAGCGATAGTGACACCGCGCACCATATCATCTTTACCGATACGGTCAATAAGTTCTGCACTGGCATCAACTACGTAAGGATGAGGCTGGCACATACTTCCTGTCCAACCCATATGTTTAATGAATGCTTCTTCAAATTCTAGATCACAAGCTTCATCTCTGCCTGCATAGAAATTAAGTAACCCATCAAATCCCATAGATTTTTGAGAACATACAAATGTTCCTACAGGAGTAAAAGGTTGAAGACCACCACAAGTGCCTAAACGAACCATCTCCAATTGACGGAAATTTTCATGTTCAGTTCTTGTTTGGAAATCTATATTAGCCAAAGCATCTAGCTCATTCACAACGATGTCAATATTGTCACAACCAATACCTGTAGATACTACAGTGATTCGCTTTCCCTTATATGTACCAGTTATTGTGTTAAATTCACGGCTTGAAATATTGCACTCTGTAGTTTCAAAGTGTGATGCTACAAGAGCAACACGACCAGGATCACCTACAAGAATTACTTTAGCCGCTACATGTTCTGGTTTAATGTGTAAATGGAAGATAGAACCATCTTCATTAATGATTAATTGAGAAGAGGGAAATGTCTTTTTCATATTGTGTGTTTTTTTAGATTGATAAATTGATTTATTTTATGTCTATGCTTATTTCTTTTCTTCACCACCAATGGTGTTGCGCATAGATGTGTCTGCTTGAATGTTTTCCATTCGGTAATAGTCCATAATACCTAAATTGCCAGAACGGAATGCTTCTGCAAGAGCTTTAGGTACTTCAGCTTCAGCCTCAATAACTTTAGCTCGAGCTTCTTGTGCTTTTGCTTTCATTTCTTGTTCATTTGCTACAGCCATAGCACGACGTTCTTCCGCTTTAGCTTGTGCAATGTTTTTATCAGCATTTGCTTGATCCATCTGAAGTCTAGCTCCAATGTTTTCACCTATATCAATATCCGCGATATCAATAGATAGAATTTCAAAGGCTGTACCTGCATCTAGTCCTTTTTTAAGCACTAGTTTTGAAATAGAATCAGGATTTTCTAATACTGATTTGTGGTTTACTGATGAACCAATGGAGGAAACAATACCTTCGCCTACACGGGCAAGAATAGTATCTTCGCCAGCACCCCCAACTAGTTGACGAATACTTGCACGAACAGTAACACGTGCTTTTACTATCAATTGAATACCATCTTTAGCTACAGCTGTAACTCTTGATGTATCAATAACTTTGGGGTTAACCGACATTTGTACTGCCTCAAAGACATCACGACCTGCCAAGTCAATGGCTGTAGCCATTTGGAATGATAGATCCATTTCGGCTTTTGATGCAGATACAAGGGCATGAACTACTTGTTCCACATGACCACCAGCTAAGTAGTGGGCTTCTAATCCATTTCTCGTTACATCTTGAATACCTGCTTTGTGGGCTTCGATTAGTGCACGCACAATAACATAAGGTGGCACTTTACGAATACGCATCAATGCTAGTTGTAACAGAGAGATTTTAACTCCTGAAACTTTGGCCGAGAACCAAAGAAAGAAGGGAACGTAATGGAAGAATATAGCTAATACGACTAATATTATCACGAATGAGATAATAAAGGGTACAAGTGATAATTCCAATGGTGTTTGTAATAAAATCATAGTCTTGTAGGATATTATTAATTAATAAATGATTTAAACTGTTGCTTTTTTTACTGAAACTTCTGCTGTTTTAACAGCAACAACTTCAATAGGTATTTTTTCATCAATAAAGCCATTAGCAGACTTTACTTCTATATCTTGACCATTAATCATTGCTCTGCCATAAAGAGCTAATCGTGTTGTTGATATACCTTTATCACCCACCTTTATACTTCTTTCTGCAGATCTATCTATTGTGGAATCAATGTTTTCCTTTAAGGAATACTTATCGATTTTTTTCCATCGTATAAAATAATAAATGGCAATTAAGGCTATTATTCCCGAAGATATTGTTGTAATATATCCAGCAGTTGTTCCGAGGTGTACAAAGGCATAATAGATAGAATAACCCATACATCCCAATCCAGCAATAGCAGATAATGTCATCCCTGGGAAAATAAATAGCTCTAAGATAAAGAACACTATCGCTGCAACATTAAGTGCAATAATTAATAATATGTCCATAGTTGTTGTATTATTGTAGCTCTAATGAGCGGATTAATTTAGCTTGTTGTTGCATTTCATGATGCATTATGCTTACTCTCTTTTCTAAATCTAGAATAGCTGGTGCTTTTTGTTTGTCGGGGTTCTTTTCAAACTGAATTCTTAGATTTTTTAGTTTGTCTTTTTGAGAGGTTAAGTCTTTTTCCATGACTTGGTATTTTATGAACTCTTCACGTGCTTTATTTGATTTAAAGTCTCTTAGTGAAGTATAAACAAACTGATCATTGACTATAAAATTAAAATCAGCATTATTAGTTTGCTTAGGCTGATAATTTATTGCAAATTTCAATCTTTGTAAGCCATCTTCAACTGCTTTTTTATCTTTCCAAGTGAGTTTTATATCTTTTAATGCAGCCAGATTTCTTAGTTCTTCTATAGGAGTAGTTTCAAAGTCATAGGTGCGTTTTACTTTATTAGGAATAAAAATATAAATGCACACTTTGTCTTTCGGTTGGAATCTATCAGAGGCAAACCATCCTAGATTGTTAAATTCATCAATGACATACATATAATCATTGTAGAAGGAGTTAAAAGGCATTCCTACATTTTCAGGTACTAAATATCCATCTGTATTGGTGTTGTATCGAGTAACTAATATATCATACCCACCCATTAATTCTTGGCTGTCCGAAGCATAAAAAAGTGTTATACCATCATTCAGAACAAAAGGATAACTAGTATTGATTGAATCTTTATTTAAGTCTGAAAGAGCTTTTTCTTCCGTCCATTCTTCTCCTAATTTAGTTTGGGCAAAGAGTTGATAAAAACCACTTGCATTCTTTTTGCTTAGATATCTTTTATTACCTCTTTCTGTTTGATATAATATGGGTTTTTGTCCTGTAGAATCGACTTCTTGATTCGTGATATAAGTTAAAGAACCTGATTCTTCACTAAGCTTGTAGTTTTGTATGAAATCGGCTTTATCTACTACAATACTATCAATAACTATTACTTGCTCAACGCCTTTAAGCATACGTTGATTTAATTTGGTCTGTTGCAATAAATCCTCTAAATCCGAAGTGTCTTTTTTTCTTCTTTGTTGAGTTTTTATATAGCTCTCAAGTACATCTACGGCTTCATCAAATTGATAATTAGCTAAGTAAGCTTGCCCTAGATAGTATGCAGCATCAGGCACTCTTCTTTTGTTTGCCAACTCAAGAGGCTTTATCGCTTTATCACTTTCTCCAGTTTTAAGTGCACTTACACCATACCAGAAATTATAATTAGGATTATTGGGATATGATTTCAAGAATTTTTCAAACATGGGTTTTGCTTCTTCATACTTATTATGGGCATAAAGAGCACGAGCCTCGTCAATAGTTTGTGCCTGTAAAGGCACTATGAATAATAAAGATAGTAATGAGAATAAGATTTTATTTCTAGTCATTTTTCCTAAATAACGGATATTCATAATATTCAAAAATAGTAATAATTTTGGAATAAGTTCGACAATTACAAGTCTTTTACGTTATAATGAAAACACCTTTCAGACATTCTTGTTTAGCTTTGGATGTATTATCTTTGCGCAAAAATAAATATTAGATTTTTTTATGGAGGATAACAAAGGAGAGTTCAAGCTTTTACAGAGAATTAATAGAAGATTGATTCAAGGAATAAGAGATTATCGACTAATTGAAGATGGAGATCATATTTTAATTGCTATCTCAGGTGGAAAGGACTCCCTGGCACTTGCAGAACTTATGGCTGAGCGTGTAAAAATACTCAAACCGAAGTTTAAACTTTCTGCAGCTCATGTAGTGATGACTAATGTTAGCTATGAGTCCGACCATTCCTATATTCAACATTTTATAGAGAATTTGGGTATCCCTTTTTACTTACTTCAAACCTCTTTTGATCCATCAGCAGAACAAAGAAAATCTCCTTGTTTCCTTTGTTCTTGGAATCGTCGAAAACAACTTTTTGAACTAGCAAAAACTCTTGGTTGTAATAAAATAGCATTGGGGCATCATATGGATGATATCCTCGCAACTTTATTGATGAATATGACTTTTCAAGGAAGTTTTAGTACTATGCCTCCTATGCTGAAGATGAGTAAGTTTGATATGACCATCATTCGTCCAATGTGTCTGATTGAAGAGAAAGACTTAATAGCTCTTTCTGCATTGAGAGCATATAAGAAACAGATAAAAAACTGCCCATACGAATCAGAAACAAATCGTAAAGTAATGGGAGAGGTCTTAAAAACGTTAGAAAAAATAAGCCCAGAAGCTAGATATAGCTTATGGGCTAGTATGTCAAATATTAACGAGAGTTTATTACCAAGAAAAATAGATGAGTAGTTGCTAATTTGCAACAAAAGTTTTAAATCCTTCAGTAAGGAATGTTTTATATTCTCCCGAAGTCTCTTCTGTATAGATAAAGCATGCTTCTACATGGGGCACTTTCTGTAAGATAGCTTTAGCTTCATCTAGACCTACAACCATAAATGCTGTGGCAAGTGCATCAGCTGTCATACAATCGTTGGCCAAAACAGTTGATGATAGAATACTATGCTGTACAGGATACCCCGTTTTAGGACTAATGGTATGTGCATATTTTTTGCCATCTTTCACATAATAATTTCTGTAATTACCCGATGTTGCCAAAGCTTTATTTTCGATTTTTACAATAAGCTCTAGTTCTTGATTGTTTGAAAGTGGATCGTCAGATGGCTTGTTGATCCCGATTCTCCAAGAATCTCCCTTGCTATTTTTTCCTTTAGTTAAAATCTCTCCACCTATGTCGATCATATAGTTTTTGATACCTTTACTCTCTAATAGGTCGCCTATAACATCGACAGCATAGCCTTTAGCGATAGCACTACAGTCGAGTATTATTTCGGGGTTCTCTTTTATAATTTTACCTTTTTCTAGTGCTATTTTTTCATAGCCGATATATTGCAGAAGGCTATCTACTATGAGGGAGTCGGGAAATTCTCCTTTTTTAAAACCAAAGCCCCAAGCATTAACGAGGGGAGCAACGGTAATATCAAATGCTCCATCACTTATTTTTGATATTTCTTGAGCTCTCTTAAATACATTGGTGAATAGAGTATCCAACTCTACTTCTTCATTTCTATTCACTTTAGAAATAATAGACTGTTCTTTAAAGGGAGAGAGTGAGAGGTCTATTCTGTCTAGTTCTTTGGTCACATCTGGTTGAATATCTTTATCATATTGATAGGTAATAGCATAGATAGTACCAAATATAGAACCTTGTATTTTGTGATACTTTTGCTTATCAAGATTATTGGATAAAATCCATGCAGATCCAGCAACAAGTAGGATAAGCCAAAATATATTTTTTTTAATTTTGTTCGTCATTTCTTGTACAGATAATTATTTCTTTTTCTTTCCTGGAATTCTATATATGATAGAATAATGGAGTCCTACTCTTGAACTTTTATATATTCCATAACCAGGAACATACCAAGGGTTTCCATATTCATTTTCTTCAGCAGATAGGCGATATTTTAATCTTAGCGACCATCCCATATAGAAGTTTTTATAAATAGCAGTTCGAACACCAATAACAAACTCTATCCAATGCATAGAACTAGAGATGTTTTGTTTTTGTAGAGTTACAGGATCTTTCCATATTTCGTCATAAATACTAGGGTTTTCTATTTGATCACCCCAAGCACCATCTTTTAATGCTAAATTATCAAGATCAAAATCGAACTTAGTAAAGCCATATCGTAAACCTACAGTAAGGTGGTTGTTCTTGTGCTTTTTATACAAGAAATTATAATCTGCCCCGATTCTAAAATATGGAGCTTTTGTTTTATACTGAGTACCGTGTTCGCTCCACTTATCTGTATTAGCATAACCTAGTTCGATTGCGGGAAAAAAGCGATTCTTGAGATTGATGTCAATATTAATCTCACTAGTAAGATAGTCATCAGAATAAGCTTTATAAATAGGTCCCATCAAATCGTATCCAATATAAATGCCATTGAAGAATGGTACTGTAGATTGATCGATAAGAATAGGTCTTTCGATTTCGTCCTTGTTATCCTCTTTAATCTCTTGCTGTTCTTGAGCCCATAATGGTAAGCTCATGAATAGGACAAGGCTAAAAAGAAATAGCTTAATATATGATTTTGATGTTTTCTTTTCCATAATTATTTGCCTCGTTATTTCTTAAAGAAACAGAGTCTAATGTGTGTTTGGTGTAGCCAATGACTTTTTCTATTGATTGTCGCATCTGGTATCCACACTCAATAGACACAAAGAACGAAGTGTTTTTGTGTGATATCCAAATGGTATCATTGTCTTTAACCTCCTCGCTGTATTCTAGTACTAGAGCTGTAGTGTCTTTAGTATATCTTAAAGGAGAATCAAATGTATGTACAAATTCTCCTTTGTTTAGTAATATAGAATCTGTTTCTAGAGCTTTAACGGTAAGCGACTTTAATGTGTCGGGTAGTAGTATGCTTTTATTTGCTCCATACTTATAAATATAGCTAACCATAAAAGGGCGAGCTGTCATAGAGCAGTCGCTATCCTCGGAACAACTTATGAGTAGTCCTGTAATACTTATAAAGCAAAGGGCTACAGACAATATAAATGTATATCTTTTATTCATGGTTAATAATTAAATTTTTTTCTGAATTTGATAATTGTTTCTTTCAGTTGAGCTTCTAGCTATAATTTCTCCTAAGAAGCCAGCAACAAAAAGCTGACAGCCTATAATCATTGTTGTCAATGAGATATAAAAATAAGGAGAATCTGTTACAAGTCTATACGGATAGCCATTTTTCATCTGATAAAGTTTTGTAGCTCCCACGATTATGATTGCGATAAAGCCTAAAAAAAACATTAAAGAGCCTAATAATCCGAAGAAATGCATGGGCCTGATTCCAAATTTAGATAGAAACCAAAGAGTGATTAAGTCCAAGTATCCATTTACGAACCTACTTAGTCCAAATTTAGTCTTTCCATACTTACGAGCTTGATGATGGACTACTTTCTCGCCTATATTATGAAAACCAGCATTTTTAGCTAGGTATGGGATATAACGATGCATTTCTCCATACACCTCTATGTTTTTAACAACCTCTTTTTTATAGGCTTTTAAGCCACAGTTGAAGTCATGCAGATTTTTTATTCCAGACACCTTTCTAGCAGTAGCATTGAATAGCTTTGTCGGGATAGTCTTTGATAGCGGATCATATCTTTTTTTCTTCCACCCAGAAACTAAATCATAATCCTCTTCTGTAATCATGCGGTAGAGTTCGGGGATCTCTTCTGGGCTATCTTGTAAATCTGCATCCATAGTAATGACAACATCACCCTCTACTTTTTTGAATCCGCAATAAAGAGCAGGTGACTTTCCATAATTTCTTCTAAATTTTAGCCCTTTTACCTCAGGGTTTTCTTTGTGAAGATTTTCTATTATTTTCCAAGAGTTGTCTGTACTACCATCGTCTATAAAAACAACTTCGTAAGAGAAGTTGTGAGAATCCATGACTTGTTTTATCCAAGCATAAAGCTCTGGAAGAGATTCTTCTTCATTCAATAATGGTATAACTACGGATATATCCATGGGTTTTCTTATCTTTTAGTAATCTGTTTTGGGTTTTCTACGACCAATTAAAGCTGTAGGTATTGCTAATAATACACCTAAAAAAGTGTTTCGAGATAAATTATCTAGAGTTATATCTGTTGCAGTTAAGCTTGAAAGATATGATATAGCTTCATTAAATGTTTTATCATAAAAATCATATTGAGGGTTATCAATATTTGCTTCTAGTAGCATATTAACTTGTTCTTGCATATGCCCCAATACGAGACCTTGGTCAATAAATTGGAAATAAATGAAATGAGCTACAGCTGTAAGCATTGATGCAAATAAATAGACTAAAGCTGTAAATACAAATGCCTGACTAAAGGTTATCACTCCTCCACATACTTTGTTTCGATAAATCTTTAGATAATAATATCCCATAAAAGGTACACCTAAAGTAAGTCCTATAAAAAGAAATGTAAGAAATGGTATAGTGAAGGATAGGGGGAATAGTATAAAT
This sequence comes from Bacteroides coprosuis, assembly GCF_020741705.1. Lineage (NCBI taxonomy): Bacteria > Pseudomonadati > Bacteroidota > Bacteroidia > Bacteroidales > Bacteroidaceae > Bacteroides > Bacteroides coprosuis. The sequence goes on along the minus strand of NZ_DYYK01000011.1, from coordinate 369 downwards.
TTTAGAATCCAATAAACTCCCATATATGTACCAAAGTACATGGCATGATGTTGTATACTCGTATTTCGTTGTTTCATATAGTTTTTCAGTGATATAAAGACAAAGGTATAAATAAAAGCCTTTATATAATGAATTAGAGACTCAAAACTTCGTATAATACTAGCCTCTGAAAAAAAGAATAAAAATATTTTAAAAATAATCTTTTGAAATACAATGTCTTAGCCTATTAGTGTAAAAATTTATTATAGCTAGACTTGCAATTTAAATAAAAAGAAGTACCTTTGCAATGCAATTACGGGTAAGTCCTATACGGCCAGCTCCCTGTGAATCCTCCAGGGCTTGATCGCAGCAAAGGTAATAGGTTGTAGC
>NZ_DYYK01000010.1:0-8027 GCF_020741705.1 Bacteroides coprosuis | reverse complement strand
AAAGCAAATAAAACAAAAGTCCTTGTTAAGAAAATAAGGAACATTAAATACATCGTTGTAAACACTGAGAAAGATGCACTATTATTAGAAAACAATCTAATTAAAAAGCACCAGCCCAGATATAACGTTTTATTAAAAGATGACAAAACATATCCCTCAATATGTGTACAAAACGAATTCTTTCCTAGAGTGTTTAAAACAAGGAAAATAATAAAAAATGGATCATCCTATTTTGGCCCTTATACACATCTTCCAACAATGTATACGCTTTTAGATTTAATTAAAAAGCTATATCCAATTCGGACATGCAAGCATAATTTATCTCAGGAAAACATCAAATCTAATAAGTTCAAAGTCTGCTTAGAGTACCACATCAAAAACTGTTTAGGACCATGTGAAGGACTACAAACCGAAGAAGACTACCTACAAAACATTGCTGAAATAAAAGAAATACTAAAAGGTAATACAAGGGAAATTAGCAAGCAGCTAAAAGAAAAGATGGAGAGATATGCTGAAAATCTTGAGTTTGAAAAAGCACATCAATACAAGCATAAGCTGACACTCGTAGAGAACTTCCGAAGTAAATCAGAGGTGGTTAGCACTCTAATCCACAATATCGACGTCTTCTCAATAGAATCAAATGGCGAAAAATCAGCTTACATCAACTTCTTACATATTGCAAATGGAGCAATAAATCAGGCTTATACTTTTGAGTATAAAAAGAAACTCAATGAAACAGATAGTGAATTGCTAGCCATGGGCATCATCGAAATGAGAACTCGCTTCGATAGTAATGCTAATGAAATAGTAGTACCGATTCCTCTAGATATAGACTTAGACAACGTAAAGTTTACAATACCTCAACGGGGAGAAAAAAAGAAACTATTAGACCTATCACGACTCAATGTAAAGCAATATAAAGCAGATAGGCTCAAACAAGCTGAAAAATTAAATCCAGCACAAAGAAATATTCGCTTACTAAAAGAGATTCAAGACAAACTGAAGCTTCAAAAGCTACCCATGCATATTGAGAGCTTTGACAACTCTAACATCCAAGGAAGTGATCCTGTTGCAGCATGTATCGTATTTAAGCAAGGTAAACCCAGCAAAAAGGATTATAGGAAATATAATATTAAAACGGTTATAGGCCCAGATGACTACGCATCAATGCACGAAGTAGTAATAAGGAGGTATAGCAGATTAGAAAAGGAAAAACAACCCCTACCCGACTTAATTATTACCGATGGCGGTAAAGGTCAAATGGAGATTGTGCGAAAAGCCTTGGAGGAAATTAATCTAAAAATACCAATAGCGGGTTTAGCAAAAGACGACAGACATAGGACATCAGAACTCCTATATGGATTTCCTGCTCAAACAATAGGTATGGAACCAACTAGTGGATTATTTAAACTAATGGAACGAATACAAGATGAGGTACACAGATTTGCAATACAATTCCACAGAGATAAAAGGAGTAAAAGACAAGTTCAATCTGAGTTAGACAACATACCTGGAATAGGTCCTAAAACTAAAGAACAACTCTTGAAAACATTTAAAAGTATCAAGAGAATAAAAGAGGCTAGCGAGGACGATTTAATAACTCTCATAGGTCACAGCAAAGGTACAACCCTATGGAAAGAGATACATAATAAGAACTAAAAGCAGATATTTATTCACTAATATTTTTAACTTTGTAAAGACAAAATCTAAATTATGAGAATTGTTATTCAAAGAGCAACAGAAGCATCTGTTACTATAGATAATCAAGTAAAAGCAAAAATTAATACAGGGCTAATGATTCTCCTAGGGATAGAAGATCAAGACAACACCGAAGATATCGAGTGGCTAACTAATAAAGTAGTAAACTTAAGAATCTTTGATGACGAAGATGGAGTAATGAATAAATCCATTCTAGATGTTAAAGGCGATATTTTATTAATCAGTCAATTTACACTCCATGCTTCCACTAAGAAAGGAAATAGACCTTCATATATAAAAGCAGCAAAACCAGACATAGCCATTCCCTTATATAAGGAATTTATAACCACATTAGAGAGTAAGCTAGGCAAACAAGTTGGTACAGGTGAGTTTGGAGCAGACATGAAAGTTAAGCTAATAAATGATGGTCCTGTTACTATCTGTATAGATACAAAAAACAAAGAATAATGACTATTGAAGAAGCTCAAAAAAAAGTAGATCAATGGATAAACTCAATTGGAGTCAGATACTTTAATGAGCTAACAAATATGGCTATTCTAACAGAAGAAGTTGGAGAACTAGCCAGAGTAGTTGCTCGAAAGTACGGAGAACAATCCTTCAAAAAAGGAGAAAAAGATAATATAGAAGAAGAGCTTGCAGATATCCTTTGGGTCCTACTCTGCTTGGCAAATCAAACAGATACAGATCTAACAAAGGCTTTAGAGCAAAGCTTTGAAAAAAAGACAAAAAGAGATAAGAAAAGGCATTTAGAAAATCAAAAACTAAAGTAACATGGCTGACAAAAAATTAACAAAGTACGAAGAAGCATTAAGCAAATACAATACTGCACTAGTAGATGCTGAAGTAAATAAAGAAGTAAAAGAATTAATAGAAAAGAAATATATTGAAAATGACACAACTGATGTCAAGAAATTTCTTTTCAACTGTATTGATTTAACAACATTAAAAACTGAAGACAGCCCCGAAAGCGTGCTAAAATTCACAGAAAAAGTAAATCAATTTGATGAAGAATACGCTGAATTAGGTCATGTAGCTGCTATTTGTGTGTATCCTAATTTTGCTAAAATAGTAAGTAGCACCCTAGAAATTGAGGATGTAAATATTGCATGTGTTTCTGCAGGATTCCCAACATCACAAACATTTACTGAAATTAAAATTGCCGAAACATCATTAGCCCTACAAGATGGTGCTACTGAAATAGATATTGTTATCAATGTAGGAAACTTCTTAAGCGGCGATTATGAAACAATGTGTGATGAGATAGAAGAGCTTAAAGATGTATGTAAAGATCACCACATGAAGGTAATTCTTGAAACAGGTGCTCTTAAAACAGCTGAAAACATTAAGAAGGCCTCTATCCTATCTATGTACTCTGGGGCAGACTTTATTAAAACATCCACAGGAAAACTAGAACCTGCTGCTACTCCTGAAGCTGCTTACGTTATGTGTAAAGCTATCAAAGAATACTATTTAGAAACAGGCAGAAAAGTAGGATTTAAACCAGCTGGAGGTCTATCAACTGTAAAAGATGCTATAACATATTACACTATAGTAAAAGAAGTATTAGGTACAGAATGGCTTAACAATAAATTATTCCGTCTCGGAACAAGTCGTCTAGCAAATCTTCTTGTTTCTGATATAAAAGGAGAAAAAATAAACTTCTTCTAATTAAGAATATCACAAAAAAGAGAGGGTCGACCCTCTCTTTTTTTATACTATAACAACTTATTTTTTTCTTAAAACAATGTAATCTAAATAGCACTTAAGTGCATCTTTAATCTCATTGTTCGGAAGTGGCGCAATTACCTCAAGCGCTTTGTCACGATAAGACAACATCACTGACTCAGCATATTCAATACCACCGTGATCAATTACATATCCAATAAATTTATGAATTTCGTGAAGGCTAGCTTCTCCCCCTTTAATACGAAATGCTAATTCTTTTATTTCTTCAGAGTTTGTTTTATTCAAGACGTACAGTGCGGGAAGCGTTAATTTACCTTCCAACATATCATTACCTGTGGGTTTTCCAATAGAAGACGAATCTGAGTAATCAAAAATATCATCCTTAATCTGGAAGCATATCCCTAGATACTCACCAAATTTTGTAGCCTCTATTACTGACTCTTTAGAAGCGCCAGCAGATAAAGCGGCAACCTTTGCACATGCTGCAAATAAAGCTGCAGTTTTCTTGTAAATTACACTATAATAAACATCCTCAGAAAACTCTTTATTACTTACGTTGGATAATTGTAAAATTTCTCCATCAGCCAAATTTTGCCCCAAATGTGCTACAACATCTATAATGTCACAATCACGAGTTAGTCCAACTTGTACCAAACTTGTTGCCAACAAAAAATCTCCTACTAAAACAGAAACTTTATTATTAAATAAAGCGTTAACTGATAGCTGACCTCTACGCTCATCACTCTCATCCACAACATCATCGTGAACTAAACTAGCCGTATGCAATAATTCTAGAGAAACAGCTGAGTAAAGTGTGTTTGTTTTAATAGACCCAAAGAGTTTAGCCAAAAGCAAAACAAGTATAGGTCGCATCATCTTACCATTGCTCTTTCTTATATGTCGAATAGCTCGCATTAAAAGAGGATTAGAGCTAGTAAGTGAATTGTCAAAAATTTGCTGAAACTCAGCAAGCTCTTGCTCAATAGGATATCGTATTTCAGTTAGTTGACTCATCTATAAATCCGTTTGTATACAAAAGTAACAATAAAACAGTTAATACCTTATTTTTTGTTACTTTTACATTGAAAATAAGTAATTATATGGAACAAGCAAAGAAACTTTTTCTTTTGGATGCATATGCTCTAATTTACAGAGCATATTATGCATTTATTAAAAACCCAAGAGTAAACTCAAAAGGACTAAACACCTCAGCTATTCTAGGATTTGTCAATACCTTAGAAGAAGTACTTAATAAAGAAAACCCCACTCACATTGGTATAGCATTTGACCCTGCTGGTCCCACTTTTAGACATGAAGCTTTTGAAGATTATAAAGCACAAAGAGAAGCTACACCCGAAGATATAAAAATAGCCGTACCCATTATTAAAGATATCATCCGTGCATATAAAATCCCCATACTTGAAGTGCAAGGATATGAAGCTGATGATGTTATAGGCACTCTTGCTAAACAAGCAAACGAAAAAGAGATCTCTACCTATATGATGACTCCAGATAAAGACTACGCCCAACTTGTTGATAAATATGTCTATATGTATAGACCCAAATATGGAGATAAAGAATTTGAAATATTAGGGCCTCAAGAAGTTATTGAGAAATACGATTTAGAAAATCAATCTCAAATCATTGATCTTTTGGGTTTGATGGGTGATAGTGCTGACAATATTCCAGGATGCCCAGGAGTAGGAATTAAAACTGCACAAAAATTATTAAAGGAATTTGGAAGTATTGAGAACCTCATAGAAAATACAGATAAACTTAAAGGTGCTCTAAAGAAAAAAGTAGAAGCGAATATTGAACAAATAAAATTCTCTAAATTTCTAGCAACCATCAAAGTTGATGTTCCTATAAAACTAGAACTTGACAAACTGGTAAGGGAAGAAATGGATAAAGACAAGGTGCGTGAAATTTTTGAAGAACTCGAATTCAGAACTTTATTGGAAAGAGTGATCAAAGAAACAGACTCCCCTACCCTACAAATACAAACTGGCCCAATTCAAGGCGATTTATTTGCAGAATTTGCGACCAACACTCAAGACACCCATAAAGAATCGACAGAAATCGCATTAGAAAACAATAAAAAAGAATATCATCTAATTGATAATGAAGATGATATAAATGAATTAGCCAAAAAACTAATGCCTTTTAAAGAAATTGCTCTAGATACGGAAACAACAGGATTGGAGGCAATGGAAGCTGAAATTGTTGGAATTAGCTTTTCTGTGAAAAAAAACGAAGCCTATTACATCCCTTTCCCAAAAGATCAAGAAGAGACAAAGAAAAGACTCAATATTATTAAACCTCTACTTGAAAATAAGAAATCGCTTAAAATAGGTCAAAACATAAAATACGATCTTCTAATTCTGAAAAATTATGGAATAGAAGTAGTTGGGAAATTATTTGATACGATGATTGCACATTATGTCGTTCAACCAGAATTAAGACATAATATGGATTATCTAGCTGAAATATATTTAAACCATATCACAATACCTATTGAAGACTTAATTGGACCCAAAGGTAAAAACCAAAAGAGTATGCGTGAGCTTTCTCCAGAAGACGTTTACATATATGCATGCGAAGATGCTGATATCACTTTTCAATTAAAGAATGCAATAGAAAAAGATTTAAAAGAAAATCAGGCAGAAGAATTATTTTATACGATAGAAATGCCTTTAGTTCCAGTACTTACTGATATGGAATACACTGGGGTATTACTAGATAAAAAAGCCTTAAAATCATTATCTAAGGATTTTACAGATAGGCTAATAACGATTGAAGAAGAAATTCATAAATTAGCTGATAATGATTTCAATGTAAGTTCGCCTAAACAAGTAGGAGAAATCTTGTTTGATAAACTTAAAATAGACGAAAGGCTAAAAAGACAAAGACTGGACAATATGTTACATCAGAAGAAGTACTTCTTAGCTACAAAGATAAACATCCAATAGTAGAAAAGATATTAGACTATAGAGGACTAAAAAAACTACTCAGCACTTATGTAGATGCTTTACCAAAACTTATTAATAAGAAGACTGGGAAAATACACACCTCATTTAATCAAACAGTAACTGCAACAGGAAGATTAAGCTCAAGCAATCCCAACTTACAGAATATCCCTATAAGGGATAGTGATGGAAAAGAAATAAGAAAAGCATTTATTCCTGATCAAGATTCATTATTCTTCTCTGCCGACTATTCTCAAATAGAATTACGCATTATGGCTCATTTAAGCCATGATAATAATATGATGGAAGCATTCCTCCACGGCGACGACATTCATGCTGCAACTGCTGCAAAAGTATACAAACAAGACATTAATACTATTACGAGTGACCAGAGAAGAAAAGCTAAAACAGCAAACTTTGGAATTATCTATGGTATATCTGTATTTGGTCTAGCAGAACGCATGCAAGTAGAGAGAAAAGAAGCTAAAGAACTTATTGAAGGTTATTTTGAGACCTATCCACAAGTAAAGGAATATATGGATCAAAGCATTGTAGAAGCAAGAGAAAAAGGATATGTAGAAACAATCTTTAATAGAAAAAGGTATCTTCCTGATATTAATTCTAGAAATGCTGTCGTAAGAGGATTTTCTGAAAGAAATGCCATAAATGCCCCAATTCAAGGTAGTGCAGCGGACATTATTAAAGTTGCAATGGTAAATATACACAAGCGATTCAAGGAAGAAAAACTGCTATCAAAAATGATTCTTCAAGTACATGACGAATTAAATTTTACAGTAATTCCTAGTGAAAAAGAAAAAGTTCAACAGATTGTAATTCAGGAAATGGAGAACGCATATAAGCTCTCTGTACCCCTAAAAGCAGATTTTGGATGGGGAGAGAACTGGTTAGAGGCACATTAATTCCTATTTACGTTTTTTTAACCATAAAGCAAAAAGCAATTTATTATTTGCTAAATCATACAGTAAGAAAGAAAAGAGTTGGTACTTGAAATACTAACTCTTTTTTTATTTAGAAAGCTTATCATTTCGATACTGAAATCAATATAAACTGAATGTAACTACTCGAAACTATAACGTAAAATAGATGAATAAATAGAGTATAATTATTATCATTGCAGTACAAAACAATTAGGAAATATAAAAACAAACAATTCCTTTTAATTAAAGTATGCTATGAGAATGAAAAGTTTTTACAGAGTTTTAGTTCTTACTATTCTAGTGACTTGCACTGCTTTTTCAGCTTTTGCTAAGCAATCAGTTAATACAAACAATATCGTATACAATTTTGAAGAAAGAAATGGTCTATTAGTAGGTCAAACACTTTACAAACAAGAAGGTAAAGCTTTATCTCACTATATTAGATACAATTACACATACGATCAAAATAACAAGATTGTGGAAAACAATATCCAAATGTGGAATAAAGACAAAAAGCAATGGGATAAAAGTCTATCTGTTCGCTATGAATACAACGGGCAAAATGTAAGTACACAATGTTATAAATGGGATGCAAATAAAAATAGCTACAAGCTATTACCAAAGTACAATACTTCTTTCATCGATCCGAACTTATAATTCAAAGATATAATATAACTTAAATAAGGCAGACTGTTTAAATATAGTCTGCCTTATCTGT
>NZ_DYYK01000009.1:0-40431 GCF_020741705.1 Bacteroides coprosuis | reverse complement strand
ACTAGTTTCTGAGGCATTAAATGCATTCGTTAGTAATAGTTTTCCTTTATTTAAGCAAAACAAATGCATTGTTTCAGCTTGAATATGAACAAACATCTTTTTAGTATTGCCTTCTTTACTCTTTTGTGAGTAATAAGCTATTAAAGGAGTGTTTTGAGCGAAGAAGCGAGGGTTCCTGAAGTGTTCATTTAGAAATTTGTATAGAATCTTATTTGCCCCATAAATAATAGTAAGATTGTTTGCCTCTAAAGTGTTATAGCATACTTGTGTATTTGTGTTGAGTAGCTTTTGTCCAAAATAATAGAGTTCTTGGCAAATGTCAGGATTAAATAAATTGAGGGGGTGAACTATTGTTTTTGTATCTCCAATCAATATATTTACTCTCTTATAAAGTTGACTTAAAAAAGGATGATTGGTTACTAGTGCCTTGAAATTAGCAATCAAAGGAAGTTTTCTGTCAATATCTAAATCAAAAAAGGTATAAGGATTATCGCTTAATGGGTTGTAGATAGAAAAAGAAAATCCATCCGTATTAATACGGATGGATAATGTATATTGTTCCGATTTGCTAAAATCCATTTCTTGAATTGTAGTTATTGGAGACATATTCTAGTGTTTATAACTTCGATTAATTAGAAGTTAAGTTGTTCTCTATACTATTATAGAGATTCCCAGTTACCTGTTGTAATAGGTTCTTCCATAGAACCAACTCTAAGACCAGCATATCTGTCTAGTTGTTGGCGTAAGTAGGTCATGTTTTTAATTTCTTGTTCGTCAAGACCTTTTAAATAAACATGGTATGGAGTTTGAGCTTGGAAAAATCTTGCTGGACCTGATTGAATAGTATCAACTTTAGCTGAAAGTTCAAATTTAGCACCACCTGTAAATGGAACAAATTGAATTGAGTCAGCAACAAATCCCTTAGGATAAAGAGTCTCAAGAACAGGAACTTCAATCGTATCACGCTTGAATTCTGTTAAACCGTTCTTCTCAACTTCTTTCCAATCACCTGTAGCTTTTGCTTTATTGATGATCTTCATAGCTTTTTCTTCTGTAAGACCATCTTCTTTTTGAAGGTCGGTAAGTTCGCCAACTTTATATAGACTTTGAATGTTACCATGTTTGATGAAGTCAATCAAACTGTCAAAATCGTTAGCATAGTGGCTGAATTGTTTACGGTACTCTAATTGAGCTTCTCTAATTTCGATTAAACGAGCGATAACAGCTTTTTCTCTGATGCTTTTCTCTTTATCGAAGTTAATAGGGCCCATGATACTTGCATAGCACATGTAAAGTAAAGCTACCGCACAAATAGCTAATACGACATTAGTTACTTTTTTCATGATATGTATTATTTTTAGTTTATATTCGTACTTGCAAAAATAGAATAAATTAATCTATTTAACGATAGAATAGAAAAACTTTTTCACACTAATAGGATGTTATACACTTTTTTCGCTAAAAAGATAAAAGAAAACTTTAGATACAGTCCCACTGATCAACAAAATCAGGTAATTATCCAATTATCTCACTTCCTCTCATCTAAAAAAACAGATGATATTTTTCTACTGAAAGGATACGCTGGAACAGGTAAAACGTCTCTTGTTGGAGCATTGGTTAAAGCCTTGATTTCTTTACAACAAAAAGTCATATTGATGGCTCCTACCGGTAGGGCAGCTAAGGTTTTCTCTTCTTATGCTGATTATCCAGCATTTACTATCCATAAAAGAATATACAGAGAGAAGAAATTTGGTGCTGAAGATCGTAACTTTGAGTTAAATGTAAATCTTTATAGCAATACTCTGTTTATTGTTGATGAGGCTTCTATGATTGCGAATCAAGGTCTCTCAGGATCTTCTTTTGGTTCGGGTTGCTTGCTCGATGATCTTATTCACTATGTGTATTCTGGAACAAATTGCAAATTGATTTTGATGGGAGATACTGCACAGTTACCTCCCATAGGAGAGGATTTGAGTCCTGCTTTAATCTCAGATCAGCTTTCTGGTTACGGACTGCGAGTTCATAATTGTGAAATGACGGATGTTGTACGACAAGAAGAAAATTCTGGAATTTTATATAATGCAACGCAGTTACGGACTCATTTATCTGAGGGGGATGTTCTTAAATTGCCACAGATAAAACTTCAAGATTTCCTTGATATTAAAAATGTTCCAGGTACTGAGTTGATAGAAGAACTAAACACTTGTTATGGAAGAGAAGGGATGGACGAAACGATTGTTGTTTGTAGATCGAATAAAAGAGCGAATCTCTATAATAAAGGTATCCGTGCAGCGATACTTTATCGTGAAGATGAACTCAATACGGGGGATTTACTTATGGTAAATAAAAATAATTACTTTTGGTCTAAAGAGTATAAGGAAATAGATTTTATAGCCAATGGAGAAATTGTAAAAGTGGAGCGATTAAACAGTACTTATGAACTGTATGGTTTTCGCTTTGCCGATGCAACAATATCGCTACCTGATTATGATCACTATGAAATGGATGTGAAGCTACTATTGAACACATTGCATACAGATACTCCTGCATTATCTCGGAATGATCAAGAAAAGTTATTTTATGCTGTTTTAGAAGATTATGAGGATGTCTCAATTAAAAGAGAGCGAATTAAGAAAATTAAAGAAGATCCTCACTTTAATGCTTTACAAGTAAAATATGCTTATGCTATTACGGGACATAAGGCACAGGGTGGTCAGTGGAAAAATGTATTTCTCGATCAAGGTTATATGAGTACTGATTATTTAAGTACAGAATATTTTAGATGGTTATACACTGCGTTTACTCGTGCTACAGAGCATTTATATCTTGTGAATTATCCTGCGGATCAATTGATATAGTATAAAAAGAGAGTCAACTCATAGAATTGACTCTCTTTTTTATGTTATTAGTGGTATCTAAAATTATCTCAAATTAGCAGACTCAATAATGCTTTCTACTGCTGCATGTAATCCATCTGGATTTTTTCCTCCAGCAGTGGCAAAATGAGGTTGACCACCTCCTCCGCCTTGAATAAGCTTAGCTGCTTGGCGAACTAGGTCTCCAGCTTTTAGTCCTCTTTCTATTAAGTCATCGCTTAACATAACAGTTAACATCGGCTTCCCTTTTTCTATGCTACCAGCAACGAAGAATAAGTTTTCAGTAACTTCTCCACGAAGTTGGAATGCAATATTTTTTACAATATGTGCAGGAAGATTACTCACTGTTTGAATAACTTTTACTCCATTTATAACTTCTGCATTTTGAAGTAATCTTTCTTTGATTGAAGCCTCTTTTTCTTTCATATAGTCTTCAACTTGATTCTTCAATTCGGTGTTTTCTACAATGAACTTAGTTATTGTAGAAACAAGGTCAGGAGTATTATTGAATAAAGATCTTAAGTCTTTAAGTGTATCTTCTACCTCATATAGGAGTTGCTCAACTTTTTCGCCTGTCCATGCTTCGATACGTCTGATTCCAGAAGCAATAGATCCTTCTGATATGATTTTAAACATACCTATACTTCCTGTTGCTGGCACATGAGTACCACCACAGAATTCAATAGATTTATCAAACTGAACTACACGCACTTCTTCTCCATATTTTTCACCAAAAAGGGCTATAGCACCTAAATCTCTGGCTTCTTGGATTGGAATGCTGCGATATTCTGTTAATGAAATATTCTGACGAATACGCTCATTTATGATTTGTTCTACTTGACGGATTTCTTCATCTGTTACTTTCTGGAAATGTGAAAAGTCGAAACGCAGAGTTTCAGGTGTTACTAGCGACCCTTTTTGCTCAACATGAGAGCCTAATACTTCCCGTAAAGCCTGGTCTAGTAAGTGCGTTGCACTATGGTTGGCAGCACAAGCTGCACGTTTTTCTCTATCGACACAAGCCATAAATGTAGCTTCAAGATCAGTAGGAAGCTTTGTTGTAATATGGATAGGGAGATTATTCTCTTTCTTTGTATCAATAATATCAATTGTTTCGTTGTCGTTAACAAGGACACCAGTGTCACCTACTTGACCTCCGCTTTCTGCATAGAAAGGAGTTTTATCTAAGACAAGTTGGAAATATGTTTTCTTCTTTTGAGTAATCTTACGATAGCGAAGAATAGATACTTCATATTCTGTGTAATCGTAACCAATAAACTCTGTAGTACCTTCTTTTACTGTTACCCAATCTGATGTTTCAATTGATGCTGCATTACGAGCTCTGTCTTTTTGCTTTTGCATTTCAGCATTGAAGCCTTCTAAATCAGCAGTCATACCATGTTCTCTTAAGATTAGTTCTGTTAAATCTAGAGGGAATCCATAAGTATCATATAGAGTAAACGTTTCTTTACCACTGATCTCTGTTTTTCCTTGTTTGCGAGTTTCATCCATTGTGTTCTCAAGAAGGTGTATACCTGTTTCAAGAGTGTGTAAGAAAGATTCTTCCTCTTCTTTAATTACTTTTTCAATCAGTACCTTTTGAGCTATTAGTTCAGGGTAAGCGTCTCCCATACTTTCGTTTAGTACAGGTAGAAGCTTGTACATAAATGCACCTTTTTGGTTTAAGAAAGTATATCCATAGCGTACTGCTCTACGAAGAATACGTCTGATAACGTATCCTGCTTTTGCATTAGATGGTAATTGACCATCAGCTATTGAGAATGCTATAGTTCGGATATGGTCTGCTATTACTCGCATGGCTATATCCAACTCTTTACTTTCCCCATATTTAACATTAGCTAGTGATGCTATTTTTTGGATTAGAGGTTGGAAAACATCTGTATCGTAGTTTGATATTTTGCCTTGAAGAGCCATACATAGACGTTCGAATCCCATACCCGTATCAATTACTTTATGTGGAAGATCTACTAAAGTCCCGTCCGCTTTACGGTTGAATTGCATAAACACAAGATTCCATATCTCAATTACTTGAGGGTGGTCATGGTTCACCAATGAACGACCATCTACAGCTTTACGCTCAGCTTCACTTCTTAAGTCAATATGTATTTCAGAGCAAGGACCACAAGGACCCGTATCACCCATTTCCCAGAAGTTATCGTGCTTGTTGCCATTTATAATGCGTTCTTTTGGAAGATGTTTTTCCCAAAAAGAAAATGCTTCTTCATCACGGTCAAGACCTTCTTCGGGGCTACCTTCAAAAATTGTAGCATATAATCTGTTTGAGTCTAATTGAAGAACATCAACAAGATATTCCCAGGCCCATTCGATGGCTTCTTTTTTGAAGTAATCACCAAAAGACCAATTACCTAGCATCTCAAACATGGTGTGGTGATAAGTATCATGACCTACTTCTTCAAGGTCATTGTGCTTACCGCTTACACGAAGACATTTTTGAGAATCGGCGACTCTTTTATATTTGGCAGGTTTATTACCAAGAATGATATCTTTAAATTGATTCATACCTGCATTAGTAAACATTAATGTAGGGTCATCTTTAATAACCATTGGAGCTGAAGGAACTATTTGATGTCCCTTAGACTCAAAGAACTCTTTAAATGATTCTCTAATTTCTTTTGCCGTCATCATATTTATATCTCTATCCTCGAGGTTAATATTCTTTATGAAAGGATCAACAAAGATAACTTGATTTTATTATTTTTGTGGCTTAATTAGCGAATAAATTAATTGGTAACAAAGTTTGAGGCTGTTTAAATTCTTTGTTTATTTAGATAAAACTCAATATTTTAGGAATATATCTAGGATCTATTTTATTCTAGAATCATCAATTTAGTAGAAAACACAAGAGACAATTTATAGTAATATGGAAGATCATAAGAGAAATGTGCAAGAGAACTTATATGAAATAAATAAAGATGTGCTAGTAGATAGTACAGAAATTGACAAAGATGCTGCTGCGATAAAAGATAAAGTAGATGAAATGTTAAAGGGAGAGATGAAATTATATCACTCAATTAGCGAGGTCGCTGAAATGTTTAAGGTGAATGAATCTCTTCTTCGTTATTGGGAAAAGAAATTTCCAACATTAAAGCCTAAAAAAAATCGTAGAGGTGCTCGTCTTTATATGAAAGAAGATATTGAGCGGATAGAATTAATTTATCATTTAGTGAAAGTTAAAGGGATGACGCTTGCTGGAGCTCGTAAAAAAATGACTCATAATAAAGAGGTAACTCTATCTTGTTTCGATTTGTTACAGCATCTTAAGAATATTAAGGCTGAACTTCTAGCCATGAGGAAAGAATTAGACCAGCGCTAGTTATTCTTCTATTCTTGATACTTGCTTGATTCCTTGTATCTTCTTAAGTTCTTCTGTCAAGCTATTTACTTCGTCTACATCGTGTACGTAAATCTTTATTTTTCCCTCAAAAATACCATCGTCAGTATTAAAAGTAATGTTTTTAATGTTGACATTTAACTGTCTGGATATAACTTGAGTAATATCGTTTAATAGGCCCAAGCTATCGATCCCTTTTATATAGATAATTACTAGAAATGAATGAGTGTGGTTGTCATCCCATGCTGTTGCTATTATTCGATTTCCAAAGCTACTTTTTAGTCGAGTAGCTACGGGACATTGTCTTTTATGGATAAAAAGTCTTCCATTTTCATCCAAATATCCTAACACCGAATCTCCTGGAATAGGATGGCAACAACTAGCTAATTGATAGGTTTTGTTTAATTCTTCTGAAGTAAGAATAAATGTTTTTTTAGGATCAACTCTTTGTTCTACAGATTCTGTTGTCTTAGGCATTTCCTTATCTGTTTTATTGCCAAAAGAAAATGTAAGATACTTTTTCCAAGTAGGTACTTGCTTACCTAAAATTTGTTCTTTTTCTAAATCACCCAATACAATTTCTCCAGAACCAACAGCCTTTGTTAGTTCTTCTCTAGATTTAAGGCTATGTAGTGTTACTAGTTTGTTTACTAGATTTGGACTTTGCTTTATATCGATATCCTTAAAAAAGGAAACTAAGGCTTTATCCCCCTCTACTTGTAATACCCTATCTTTCTTGCGTAAATACGAAGCTATTTCTGTCTTTGCTTTAGCAGTCGTTGCAAAGTTTTCCCAAAAAGGTTCAACCCTTTCTTGTTGAGATGTAAGGATTTCAACTTGATCACCACTCTGAAGTCTATGACTTAAAGGAACTAGTTTGTGGTTTACTTTAGCTCCAATGCAGTGGATTCCTATATCTGTATGTAGGGCGAATGCAAAATCTAGCGCTGTAGAGTTCTGTGGCATTGTTTTGATATCTCCCTTTGGTGTGAATACGAAAATTTCTGAGGCAAATAAATTTAATTTTATAGTATCAAGAAAATCCATTGCATCTGGCTGTGGATCGTCTAATATTTCCTTAATGGTTTTAAGCCATTTTTCTAATTCGCCTTCATCTTCACTACCTCCTCCTTCTTTGTATTTCCAGTGAGCAGCAAAACCTTGTTCTGCAATGTCGTTCATTCTTTCACTTCTGATTTGAACCTCAATCCACTGACCATTGTTTGCCATTAAAGTAACATGAAGGGCTTGGTAACCATTTGCTTTCGGGTGGCTAACCCAATCTCTTAATCTATCAGGATGAGGCTTGTAAATCTTAGAAATAGCAACATAAATATCAAAGCAATCGTTTAATTCTTCCGCTTTACTTCTAGGTTCAAAGATTACACGAACTGCTAATATATCATAGATCTCTTCAAAAGGGATGTGCTTGGTTTGCATCTTGTTCCAGATGGAGTAGATGGATTTAATACGGGCAATAATACGGTACTGTATGCCCATCTTATCGAGTTCTCGCTTTATAGGAGTAGCAAATGTTTTGAATATCACATCACGTTCAGCAGCAGTTTCTTCTAGTTTTTTACTGATGAATTCATATTCTTGTGGATGCTCATACTTGAAGCTGAGGTTTTCTAGCTCTGTTTTGATTTTATATAAGCCTAAGCGATTAGCCAACGGAGCGTAAATGTATAGGGTTTCTCCTGCTATTTTATACTGTTTACTTGGTAGCATTGAACCGAGCGTTCTCATATTGTGTAAGCGATCGGCTATTTTTATCAAGATAACTCGAATGTCATCAGACATAGTAAGCAATAACTTCTTGAAGTTTTCTGCTTGAGCTGAAGCTCTATCTCCAAAAATACCACCAGATATCTTTGTTAATCCATCAACAATCTGTGCTATTTTAGGACCAAATATGTTTTCAATGTCGTCTACAGTATAGTCAGTATCTTCAACGACATCGTGAAGGAGAGCAGAACAAATTGAAGTAGATCCCAAACCAATTTCATTACACACTATTTTTGCCACAGCAATGGGGTGCATAATATAAGGTTCTCCAGATCTCCTACGGATGCCTTTATGAGCTTCATTTGCGAAATTAAAAGCCTTAGTAATGATTTCTATCCTTTTTCTATGTTTAGTTGCTAGGTAATCGTTTAACAACTCTTGAAAGGCTTCTTGAATCATCACCTCTTCGGCTTTTTCTTTTTCAGTTTGTTTATTCATTCAACTCAGCATTTATGGTTCTACTAGGTACAAAAATAGTTATTAATAGCAATAAGGCAACTAAAGGAACTACTTTATAATCTTCAATGTCTTACCGGCTCTAATATTATTGTTCTTAAGCCCATTCCATTGTTTCAATTTGCTTACACTAACGCCATGTTTACGAGCTATGGTAGATAAAGTATCCCCATTTTTAATCTTGTAATAAGTAGTTCTAGATGTTGGTGCTTTAGGTTTTTGCTTAGCTTCTACTTTTTTCCTATTTGTAAAATATTCGTCTCGTTTATAGTTGTATATAGAATCTTGATTTTCTATATATGTTGGGATGGTATAATGAGGTAATCTTAGCGCGTAAGGTTTGGTATTACCAGGAATAATATCTCTTTTATATTGAGGATTTAGACTTCTTAATTCTTCTTTGTCTATATTA
Organism: Bacteroides coprosuis; assembly: GCF_020741705.1. Taxonomy (NCBI): domain Bacteria; kingdom Pseudomonadati; phylum Bacteroidota; class Bacteroidia; order Bacteroidales; family Bacteroidaceae; genus Bacteroides; species Bacteroides coprosuis. The sequence goes on along the minus strand of NZ_DYYK01000009.1, from coordinate 31,526 downwards.
CAGATGCTACTAATTTGGTCGAAGTGAATTTCTTTATTAACAATTACAGTGTCGCTAACAACTGGTAATGTGCTTTCAATCGGGCATATATTATGATCACAATAATAGGTCATTATGTAGTTTGCCGCGATAAAGGCAGGAACATAACCCCTTGTCTCTTTGGGTAAATAATTGTAGATTTCCCAATAATCAGATTCACCTCCAGCACGTCGTATTGCTTTGTTTATATTACCTGGTCCACAATTATATGCAGCAATAACTAAGTTCCAATCGTGATAGATTTCATAAAGATCTTTTAGGTATCTAGCGGCAGACCATGTTGCTTTTATTGGATCTCTTCTATCATCTACTAAACTGTTTGTTTCTAATCCGTATTCCTTGCCTGTGCTGAGCATAAACTGCCATAATCCTGTTGCTCCAGCTCTTGATACGGCTGTTGGATTTAATGCAGATTCAATAATAGGTAGGTATTTTAGTTCTAATGGTAGGTTATAGGCATCTAGAGCTTCTTCAAAAATGGGGATGTAGAAATTAGTAGAACTAAGCATAATAGCTACCTGTTGTCTTAGCCTTACTGAGTAAAGATCAATAAAACTACGTACAACAGAGTTGTATGGCATTTCCATAATAGATGGAATGCGACTTAGTCGATGATTGTATATAGAATCTGGGAAGAAAGGATTGTCTTTTGCTGTTTGACAGTCTTTCTGTAAGTCTAGATACTTTTGTGTTTTCCAGTCATTCAATAAGCTATCTATAGACCAAATCATGGTTTCAGGAATTTCTATATCTTCATCTATGGTTTGGTTCTGTATTTGCGCTTTACTTGTAACAGTCATGAATAGACTGATGAAGATGAATACGCTTACTATTACTTTCTTCATTATTTTATCCCTTGTATTCTTTAAAACGTAAACTTACACTGTAAGCCTACAGAATTATTTTGTAATATATTATTATTAGAAGTATTTGTATTGTTGTTTATTATTGTTGGTTCAATTCTCATACTTAAATCAGGTGTAATATCAAAGTTAGATAGCTCAGCATCTACATAGGCATCAATTATAGATAAAACGTAGACTCCAATAAAAGCAATGACACTTAAATCTCGGTAACGTCTAAATTTATCTTTCCTGTTTTTTAATATGGTTTCAAGTCTTCCTTCATCAATAGTTACATTAGGTGGAAGTAGCTCTAGGTAGCTATTGGTATTTGGATTATTGTCTTTTAAATCTCTGTAAGCTTGAGAGTAATCTTTGTACATTGTGTTATTCCAATTAAGGGCATAAGCACAACCAGCAAAACCACCATAGAAAATGGGCAGTTTCCAGTATTTACGATTATAGATTTGTCCTCCTCCAGGGAATATAATAGCATACCATGTTGCTTTAGTAGGATTTGGTCTCCATTGATTCGGATCAATAGTTGGTTCATCCATAGGTGCTATTTTAGGGGTAGCATGATTTAAACTATCCAAGCGAGCTTGATTAATGGATTGAATGCTATCAGCCAACAAGATACTATCAGAGATGATGTTGCCTTGAGGGCTTACAGTGTCTATAGTACTCAAAAGAGAATCAATTTTTTGTTGACTCTCTAGTTGTTTAAGTACTTCTTCCTCTGTTTTTTGTTTTACTTCCTGAGCTTGTACCCGAGTGGTCATTAAGCTACCTATTAGTGTACCCAAAACAAGGAGGGTGTAATATATTAAGCTCTTTGCTTTATTCATTTATTTTTTGAGTGAATCAAATATTTCTATAATTCTTTCAAGTTCTTCTTCATTCCCAAAGGGGATGCTGATTTTTCCTTTTCCTTTGCTACTGCAAGTTAGTTGAACTTTTGTATTGAAAAAACCTGAAAGGTGTTGTTTAAGAATATTAAACTCTTCGGGTAATTGAGCATTTTGTTTCTTCTTACCTGAACTCAGCTCTTCACCAGCGTTTAGATCTTTTACAATCTCTTCCACTTTGCGAACTGAGTAGTTATTCTTGATGATATCTTTTAGTAGCTTTATTTGTAGCTTAGGGTTTTCGAGAGGCAATAAAGCTCGAGCATGTCCCATATCAATTTGTCTATGTTGAAGAGCAACTTGAATAGGAGCAGGTAGCTTTAATAGTCGAACATAGTTGGCAATAGTAGCTCTCTTTTTACCTACTCTTTCACTTAGTCTTTCTTGAGTTAAGTCATATTCTTCAATTAAGTGTTGGTAAGCTAATGCAACTTCAATAGCATTGAGATCTTCTCTTTGAATATTTTCAATAAGAGCCATTTCAAGTACATTCTCATCACTTGCCTTACGGATATATGCTGGGATAGATTTTAATCCAGCCAATTGAGAGGCACGGAATCTTCTTTCTCCTGCAATGATCTGGTATCTATCAAGAGACAATTCTCTTAGAGTAATTGGTTGAATAATTCCAATTTCAGAGATAGAGCTAGCCAACTCTTCTAAAGCTTCTTGATTGAATTCTCTTCGAGGTTGATTAGGGTTAACTGAAATTTTAGAAATTTCAATTTCATTGATAGAAGAAGAACCATCAGTTTTAATCTCATCCATTGAGAGTAAAGCGTCTAATCCTCTTCCCAAAGTATTCCTTTTCTGTGCCATAATTCACTAAACTATTTATTCTTTTTGATTAACTCTTTTGCTAGAGCTAGATAATTCTTAGCTCCACTAGAGTCTGCATCATATAAAATGGTTGGTAGCCCATAACTTGGGGCTTCACTTAATTTTACATTACGATGAATAACGGTTTTAAAAACTAAGTTTTGGAAGTGTTTTTTTACTTCTTCATGTATCTGTCGAGCTTGTCTCAATCTTGAATCGTACATTGTAAGTAAAAATCCTTCAATTTCAAGATTTGGATTTAATCTTGATTTGATAATTTTAATTGTATTCAATAATTTACTAATTCCTTCCAATGCAAAATACTCAGCCTGTACGGGAATAATTATTGAATCTGCTGCAGTTAGAGCATTTACCGTAATAAGTCCTAATGATGGAGAGCAGTCAATTAAAATATAATCATATCTCTTCTTAAGAGGGGTTAGAATTTCTTTAAGAATATTCTCTCTATTGTCTAGACTAAGCATCTCAATTTCAGCTCCTACTAAATTGATATGCGAGGATACTACTTGTAAAGTATCTATTTCTGTCGTAAGGATAGCATTTTCTATTTTAGAGTTTTTTCTATCTATAATGCATTCGTAAATGCTGTGAGCAGATTGTCTCATATTTACACCTAACCCAGATGTAGCATTGGCTTGAGGATCAGCGTCAATAACGAGTACTTTCTTTTCTAGCGTAGCAAGTGATGCTGCAAGATTGATAGTCGTTGTAGTTTTGCCGACTCCACCTTTTTGGTTAGCCAAAGTGATTATTTTTCCCATATCAATTTATCAATTAATAAAAGCGAAATAAGTGATAATACATAAGAAGTCCTCATAAATAAGATGAACTTTATTAAAACTGTTGATAAGTTATATCTTATGTTTATAACTCTTAGAGCTAGGAATGATATAACAACTCTATTATAAATATTTTGCTATTAAGCAAATATACTAATTTTTATTCAATTTTATTCGTTTTTTCCTAGCTTGCAGATGCTTATAATCTCTAAATATAATAACGGATTTACACTTCCTCAACCAAAAAGCCATAAATATGGTTATATTTGTAGCATATAATTTAAAATAAAAAAGAAATGAGTCATAATAAACCATTAATATTAATCACGAATGACGATGGCCTTATAGCCAAAGGAATTAGTGAGCTTGTAAAGTTTGTTCGTCCCCTAGGAGAAATTGTTGTTGTAGCTCCAGATGCTCCTCGATCCGGTAGTGGCTGTTCTCTAACAGTAACTCAACCTGTGCACTTTAAAATGATTCGTAAAGATGTTGGATTAACCGTTTATAGATGCTCTGGATCTCCTGTTGATTGTGTAAAGCTGGCTCGTCATGCCATTTTAGATAGAGACCCCGATTTAGTACTTAGTGGAATTAATCATGGTGATAATTCAGGAGTCAATGTACATTATTCTGGAACAATGGGGGCGGTAATAGAAGCTTGTGTAAATAGAATACCTGCTATTGGTTTTTCTCTTTGTGATCATGATCAAGGTGCCGATTTCGAACCTATGGGTAAATATGTTAGAGAATTAACGAAAATGGTTTTGCTTAATGGTTTGCCAGACTATACCTGCTTAAATGTTAATTTCCCTAAGGTTGAAGAAATTAAGGGATTAAAGGTTTGTCAACAAGCTCGAGGTAGTTGGTCTAATGAATGGGAACCTTGTCCTCGTTCTTTTGATGAAAATTATTATTGGATGTCAGGTTCATTTGTTCCACTCAAGAAAGGACATGAGAAAAGTGACAATTGGGCTTTAGCAAATGGTTATGGTGCTATTACACCTACGTTGGTAGATATGACTGATTATAAATTTGCTAAGGAATTAGACAGCTTAGTAGCAGGTTTATTAATGGAAGATGAGGAGTAGTTAGTACATGAAGTATTACTTGATAGTTGGAGAAGCCTCAGGAGATTTGCATGCATCTCATTTGATGAGTGAGTTAAAAAAGCAAGACCCCTCTGCAGAGTTTCGTTTCTTTGGAGGAGACTTGATGAAAGCGGTAGGAGGAAATTTAGTAAGACATTACAAGGATCTTGCTTTTATGGGCTTTATTCCTGTGCTCTTAAACTTGCGTACTATATTTGCTAATATGCGATTTTGTAAAGAAGATGTTGTGAGTTGGAATCCAGATGTTCTAATTCTTGTTGATTATCCTGGCTTTAATTTAAATATCGCTAAGTATATAAAGAAAAATACGTCTATTTCGATTTACTACTATATCTCACCCAAGATCTGGGCATGGAAAGAGTATCGCATAAAAAATATACGCAGAGACATTGATGAAATGTTTTCAATTCTTCCTTTTGAAGTTGATTTTTACAAAAAACACAACTATCCCATTCATTATGTAGGTAATCCCACAGTGGATGAAATTGTGGCTTTTAAATCATCTTATAAAGAAACTATTGGAGAGTTTACTTCTAGAACGAATTTAGGAACAAAGCCTATAATAGCTCTGTTGGCAGGAAGTAGAAAGCAAGAAATAAAAGACAACTTGCCTATGATGATTGAATCGGCATCAGCTTATAAAGACTATCAATTAGTTCTAGCGGGTGCTCCTGGAGTAGATAAATCATATTATGATGAATTTATAAAAGGTACTAATGTTCAATTGATTTTTGGTGAGACATATCCTCTTTTAAGTCATTCTCATACTGCCTTAGTAACTTCAGGAACAGCGACGTTAGAAACTGCTCTTTTTAAAGTGCCTCAAGTTGTTTGTTATTATACTCCAGTAGGTAAGATAATTGCTTTTCTACGTAAGAAGGTGTTAAAAGTAAAATATATTTCTTTAGTTAATCTTATTGTTAATCGATTAATAATTCAAGAATTGGTAGCCGATACAATGACTAAGAAGCATTTGGATAAGGAATTAAATAAACTTATCTCAGATGATAAATATCGTAAGACAATGCTTGACAATTATAAAGAAATGCAAGTGATACTAGGAGAGGAGGGTGCTCCTACACATGCTGCTTCTAAAATGATTGATTTGTTAAAAAATAATTAATATACCTCCAATAAAGCAGTATTTTAGAGATTGATGAGTTTATTAAGTATAGAGAGATGTTATACTTAGTAAACTCATTAATTTTTATACAGATGAAAACAATGATTAAAAAAATATTTCTAGCTTGTTTAAGTGTAACAATGCTAGTTGGATTTCAAAGTTGTAATGATGATGATGGATACTCTTTAGGTGATTTTTGGATTTCTTATGCTACCGTGGTGCGTGAAGGAAATACATATTCTCTGAAACTTGACTCGGGTCAAAAGTTATGGGTGGGAGCCGGTTGGATTAATTATAATAGTGTTGATGGCCAACGTGTAGTAGCAGACTATACCATTTTGGGGGATAATTACAATGGTTATGATCATATTGTGAAAGTGAACTACCTCTATGAGATTTTAACTAAAAATGTGGAGTTTGTTAAGTCTGAAGAAGATGATAAAAAGTTTGGTAATGATGGAATACCATCTGTAAATGAGATGTGGGTAAGCAATGATTATTTAAATATTAAATTTACTTATCGTTTGCCATCTGAAGCAAAAGCTCATAAAGTATCATTAGTAGAAAACCAATTAAAAGAAAGCCCTGATGATAGCTCTATTTATTTAGAATTTAGATATAATACATACAATAATAACTCTAGTTATGTAAGTAATAGTATGGCCTCTTTTAATTTGAATACGATAGATTTATCAGGCAAAACGGGTATAAAAATTCTCTGGAAGAACGAAAAAGGAGAAGAAAGTACGATTGATGTTCCTTTAAAAAATATAGACAATAAGAAGATAGATGTGGAGAGTGATAAGAAAGCTAATCTAGAGTAATAAGATTGAAATGAATAATAAATAAGAGGGTGTCTAATTGCAACTAGACACCCTCTTATTTTATTAGTTCCTATTATATACTGTTTTAGAATAATCGTGTAAGATATAGATAAAAAACAACAGCTGGTATAGCTAGTATTGTACTATCAAAGCGATCAAGGAATCCTCCATGTCCTGGAAGAATATTTCCTGAGTCTTTAATGCCTAATTGACGTTTAAATAAAGATTCTGTGAGGTCTCCCCATGTACCAAAAATTACGACTACTAAGGCAAATCCTACCCATTGAGCATAATTGAGAATAGGGCTAAAATAGCCTATAACTAAAGCTGCTATTACTGCAAATAATGCACCCCCAATACTTCCTTCCCAACTCTTATTAGGAGAAATTCTAGGGAAAAGCTTATTTTTGCCGATCGTGCTACCCACACAGTAAGCTCCTGAATCACTTACCCATATAAAAATAAATAGTGCTAAAGGCATTATGTTGTAATAGGCAATATGTAATCCTCCATCTTTAACAATGAAACATATTGTATTTATAAGGGCAAAATTAAGTCCTACATAAATCTGTGTAAGCATTGTGCCTGCTAAGTTCCCAATAGGGTTATCTTGATTAAGGTACAATTCACTTATGATTAAGTAAAGAATAATACCTAGATAAGGGATAAATATTTCAGATGTTGTTAAGTCTGATACATAACTAGCAAAAGCAATAAAAAGATAGAATGAACCCAAAGAGCTGATTAGTCTGTTTATCTTATACTTGCCACTGTTGTTGAGTAGCCCACTCAACTCATAAGTTGTATAGGCAGAAATTACTGAAAATAGAGCCACGAATGTGATAGGACTATAAACAATAGAGCCTACTAAGAGTAAAACAAATAGTAGGCCTGTTATTGATCGTTGTATAAAATTTGATTTCACGATGTCAATTAGAGTTATTGATTGATTACTGAATCAGATGATTCATCCGAAGTTGATGAAGCTTTAGAAGTGGTATCTTCTGTTGTATTTCCTTCATTAAATGTAGGAGTATTCTCAGATTCTTTATTCTTTTTGGCTTCTTCTTTCCTCTTTTCTTCTAGCTGTAGGGCCATAATTTCGTCGGTACGAGATTTCCATTTTCTCTTACCAAATATAGCTTCTACATCATCTGCAAGGATTACTTCTTTATCCATTAATTCTTCTGCAAGCTTATTGTGTTGCTTAGAATATTCTTTTAATAAATCTTTTGCTCTTTCGTACTGAGTGTTGATAAGTCTTTTAGCTTCTATATCAATTAGTTCAGCCGTTTTTTCACTATAGGGTTTACTAAAATTATATTCATTGTTGTTGTAGTAACTTAGGTTGGGTAGTTCTCTACTCATACCAAAGTAGGCAATCATAGCATAAGCTTGTTTTGTTACTCGCTCTAAGTCATTCATTGCACCGGTTGATATTCTTCCTAAGAATACATCTTCTGCTGCTCTACCTCCAAGTAACGCACACATTTCATCAAGCATTTGTTCTTTGGTTGTAATTTGTCTTTCTTCAGGAAGATACCAAGCTGCACCAAGAGCTCTACCTCTAGGTACTATGGTTACTTTTACTAAAGGATTAGCATGTTCTAGCACCCATGAGATGCTAGCATGACCAGCTTCATGAATAGCGATGGATCTTCTTTCCTCTTCTGTTGTAATTTTATTTTTCTTTTCAAGTCCACCTACAATTCTATCGACTGCATTTAAGAAGTCTTGTTTTGTAACATACTCCTTATTATGTCTAGCTGCAATTAGTGCAGCTTCATTACAAACATTAGCTATATCTGCACCGGAGAACCCAGGAGTTTGTCTAGCTAATAATTCTACATCAACAGAATCGTCTGTTTTTAAAGGACGTAAATGTACGTTGAATATCTCAATACGATCGTTTAAATCTGGTAAGTCAACATAAATTTGTCTATCGAAACGACCAGCACGTAGAAGAGCTTTATCTAATACATCTACACGGTTTGTAGCTGCTAAAATAATAACTCCACTATTTGAGCCAAAACCATCCATCTCGGTAAGAAGTTGGTTAAGGGTGTTCTCTCTTTCATCATTGCCTCCCATGGAAGGATTTTTGCCACGAGCTCTACCTACAGCATCAATCTCATCAATGAAGACGATACATGGAGCTTTCTTCTTAGCTTGTTCAAATAAGTCACGGACACGTGATGCACCTACCCCAACAAACATTTCAACAAAATCAGATCCTGCCATAGAGAAGAAAGGTACATGTGCTTCACCAGCAACAGCTTTTGCCAATAAAGTTTTACCTGTACCTGGAGGGCCTACAAGTAATGCTCCCTTCGGTATTTTACCTCCTAATCGAGTATATTTTTGTGGGTCTTTTAAGAAGTTTACAATCTCTTCAATTTCTTGTTTTGCTTCACTCAGACCTGCAACATCTTTAAATGTTACATTAGTAGATTCTCCTTTTTCAAAAAGTTTTGCTTTTGATTTACCTACATTGAAGACTCCACCACCAGAACCTCCACCACCAGAATTCATTCTTCTCATGATAAAGATCCAGAAGGCTATGATGACCAAAATAGGTAAGATGTTCCAAAGTAGTGCTCCGAAATAATCTTTCTTCTTGTCATAAGTAATTGAGCCGTCAAAGTTACCTTCTGTTGCTTCTTTTTCTATGAATTCTCCTAATGCAGCTCTAGAAGGAGCTTCAGTTAGTACCATTGGATTTCTTCCTACACGAGTAGAATCGCGTTCGAAAACATCTGCAACAGCTACTTGTTTTATGTATGCTTCTACTGTATTGTCGTCGTAGCCGATCACTTTTTCTACATATCCATTGCGGATATAGTTTTGGAACTCATCATAAGATACCTCTTTGTTGAGTGAGCTTCCAGGATTGGTGATTAACAGCCCAACGAGCATCATTGCTATAAAAAAGAATAGCCAGTTTAAATTAAATTTTGGCATATTAGGCTTGTTAGGTCTTTTGATTCTTTTGTTCATTATGATTAATTAATCGATATCAGGTATTGATTTTAGTTGAGCATCAGCCCAAAGTGTCTCTAGATTATAGAAATTACGTGCTTCTGGTTGGAATATGTGTACGATAACATCTGCATAATCCATAGCTACCCATTCTGCATTGCGTAATCCATCAACCACTAAAGGAGCTTCACCAGCATTTTCTTTTACTTCTTCTTTCACATTGTTAGCAATACTGCTAACCTGATTCGGTGAATACCCTTCGCATATGATAAAGTAGTTGGTAATAGTATCTTCTATTGAAGTAAGATCTGCCACCACCACTTTTTTACCTTTTTTATCTTGTATAGATTCAACAATTTGATTTAATAAAAATTCAGTGTTTGTTTTCTTCAATGTTATTTTAATTTTCTGTTAGTTCGCAATTACTAGCTTACCTCTCTTGTAAATGTAATGTATGAGGTAATATGTCATTTGATCTTAATATACAAATATACATTGATTTCTTGGATCATTGCAACTTATTATATAAAACGCAACAATCTTTCTCGTATTTTTGATAAATAGTATTCTTTGTAGAACAAATATTTATTAAAATAGTTTCGATTTTTATCCTTCTCATTTTTAATTATAAAAAGTTTTGTATATTTGCACAGTATTCTTGGGCTATGGTGTAATGGTAACACTCCAGATTCTGGTCCTGATATTCCAGGTTCGAGTCCTGGTAGCCCAACACTGAAAGTTCATAATTAGATAATTCTGATTATGAACTTTTTTTATGATTATTTTTTACATAAAAAGGCTACTTGTTGAAGTAGCCTTTTCTGAAATTTATGAATTAGTTTTATTTTTCGTCTTTTCTAAAGATAGATTGATCAATGACTTCTATTTTTTTATTAAACACTTCGAGTTCAGTTCTTAATCTTTCTACTTTTCTTGTTACTTCCTCAATTAGGCTATTCCCCTTTTTACTAGATAACGTTAGGAAACCCAAGTTGTTTTCGTAAGTCGCTAAATCAGATTTCAATCTTTCTACTTTTCTCATTAGCTTTTCTCTTTCTCGGTAAAGAGCATTTTCATTACCTCCTTCTTGTATAGAGCTTACAATGGTTTTGAAATTACTTATTTTTTGCTGGGCCTGACCTTTATTGGCTCTTTGGAAATGCTTGTCAATAAGGTCTCTGTATTGTTTATATATAGAATCTTTGACTTTAAAAGGTACATGACCGATGCTATTCCATTGTTTTATTAGCTCGTGAACTTCTTCATTTACTTCAGAAGCTTTAGTTTCATCTTGAGTTAATTCTTCAAGTTTGGTGATAACTTCCTTCTTAAGAGCGAGATTATCTGTTTGTGCTTTACGTTGTTCAGCATTTTGCTGATTTCTTTTTTCAAAGAAATAATCACAGGCAGCACTAAATCTCTTCCAAACCATATTGGATTTGCTCTTGTGAACAGGTCCAATCTTTTTCCAATCTTTTTGAAGCTTGATAAAATCAGCTGTTGTTTTTTTCCAGTCTGTACTATCTTTTAATGCTTCAGCTTGTTCGCAAAGAGCTTCTTTCTGACTTAAATTATCGACCATTTCTTCTTTTACATCTTGGAAGAATTCAGCCTTTGTATTAAAAAAGAGATCACAAGCAGCTCTAAAACGCTCAAAGATTTTAGTGTTCATTTTTCTAGGAGTGAATCCTATCGTTTTCCATTGCTCTTGCAAAGCTAAAACTTCATCTGTTTTTTTATTCCAATCTGTAAAGTTTTCTAGCTTGTCTAATTCTATCTTTTCAATAGTTTCGCAAATTTCCGTTTTTGCCTTAAGGTTTTCTACCTCCTGAGCTTTTATTTCATCAAAATAAGCTTGGTGCTTTTTGTTGATTACAGTTGATGCTTCTTTAAAACGCTCCCATAAATCTTCTCTCAATTCTTTGGCTACTGGGCCAATTTCTCTCCATTGTTGATGGAACTTTTGTAACTGATGAAAGGCAGAGATAACATCTGGTTCTTCATCAAGCTTTTCAGCTAACTCACAAAGTTCTGTTTTAAGCTCAAGGTTCTTCTTGAAATCATATTCTCTAAATTCATGATTTAGCTTGAGCATATCATAATATTGCTCAACATACAATTGATATGTTCTCCACAATTCATTTGCTTTAGATTGTGGTATTAATCGGATGTCATTCCATTGATTTTGAAGCTCCTTAAATTCTTTGTATGAATTGTTAGCATCTTCGGGAGAATCCACAAAAGATTTAATTTTTTCAATGATCGCTGTTTTCTTTTTTAGATTTTCTTCTTTAAGTTCCTCTGATCGTACAGCAATTTTACGACGGATTTCTTTAACTTGATCTATTAAATTTTTTAAATCTATCTCTAGTGGATCTGGAGTAGGCTTAAAATCTTCAACTTTCCCGCCATCTTGAACAAATTTTTCTTGTTTGTCGGCTAACTCTTGCATGTGCAGCTTATAGAAAACTTGTTTTAGAGTATCTAGCTCAGATTTATTAGTGTTCTCTGCATCATTTAATAGCAGTCTTAGCCTGTCGATAATTTCTTGTTTTGTATTAAAAACAGTTTTCTCAGTATTGTTCTCAGAATCCATGTCTATTTTGTTTTCTGGAGTATTCTGAGTTTTTAAAGCATCTTTCTTTTCTTGAGAATCCATCATTGTAAAATCATTTAAGAGAATAGGCTCGGCCTATTTATTGTTTTGTACATCAGTTAAAGAAAATGATATAATTTTATTCTGTGAATATATAAATTTATTTTATGATAGTAAGCGTGTTAGCATCATATAAAACATCATACCTACAATATCATTGGTTATTGAAATAAATGGTCCCGTTGCAATTGCAGGGTCTATTTTAAGTCTTTCTAGTGTCATAGGTACTAAAGTACCAAAGATAGAGGCAAACATTACTACAGAAAAAAGACTCAATGAAACAGAGTATGTAATGATAGCTGTTGGTCCAAATCTAAAAAAGTTGAAAATATAAACCAACATAGATATTATAGTTGCGTTGACTAATGCTACTACTGCTTCCTTAGATACTTGCTTTACTGTTTCTTTTGAGTCAAGTGAACTATTTGCCAATCCTTGTACTACTAGTGCGGAGGATTGAGTTCCCACATTTCCTCCTGTTCCTCCAATAAGAGGGATATAATAAGACATTTCTGTAGTGAGGGTAGATTCAAAACCTTCAATAAGAATGGAGTTACCCATACCACCAATCATTCCGATTAGTAGCCATGGAAGACGGGCCTTTGTTTGTTTAAATAGATTATCATCTGTTTCAACATCTTGAGATAAACCCGAAGCCAATTGGTAGTCCTTTTCTGCTTGTTCACGGATTTCATCCATCACGTCATCCACAGTAATGATACCAGCCAATCTTCCAATACTATCAACGACAGGAAGGGCTACTAAGTCATATTTTTCAATGATTTGTGCAACCTCATCCAAGGGAGTATCCACTTTTACTGAAATAGGATCTTTCTTCATTACATGCTTCACTTTGGAAACAGAAGGAGAAGTAATCACTTTTTTCAAAGGGAAAACACCTTGAAGCCTATCATCATCATCGACAACATATACATAGTGTATCTCATCTAGTTCTTCAGCTTGGGCACGCATCTCTTTTAGACATTCGGGCATACTAAGGTTTTCATTCACCTTTACCATTTCTGTGGCCATTAATCCCCCTGCAGTATGCTCATCATACTTCAATAGGTCGACAATGTTACCTGCTTGCTCTACGTCGTCTATGTGAGAAAGAATCTCGCTTTGTTTTTCGGTGTCCAGATCACGCATTAAGTCTACTGCGTCATCGGTATCCATATGATCAATAAAGCGTTTAGCAATCGTCGCCGAAGGTAGAAGCTCTAGAAAGTCTTTACGAATATCCTCATCCATTTCCACTAAAACATCTGCTGCTATTTCATTGTCGAGTAAGCGATAGATATCTTTAGCTTCGGTGTAGGATAAGTCATTTAACAGCTCAGCAATATCTGCTGGGTGTAACTTTTGCAATTCATCCTTAAGCTGGGATTGTGCTTTGTTTTTGATCAATGCTTTAATGTGATCAATAAATTCTTGGTTCACGACTTAATTCCTTTTTTAAATGTTAACTACATATGGTTTATCTCTATGTGTTTTGTAGCTCTTTCTCTACTAGGTTTGTTATTTTAATAAACTCCTCTACACTGAGTTGTTCAGGGCGTTTCATGAAAATATCATCTTCTGTTATTGGGGAGTTTTTACCTAGTATGGGCTTTATGGAGTTTCTTAGGGTTTTTCTTCTTTGATTAAATGTGGTTTTTACTACTTGTTTAAATAATTTCTCGTTACACCCCAAATCTGAAACGTTATTTCGTTTCATACTGATAACAGCACTTTTCACCTTTGGTGGTGGGTTGAATACTTTTTCACTGACAGTAAATAGATACTCTACATCATACCAAGCTTGGATAAGTACAGATAGTATTCCATAGGTTTTCTTCCCTGGTTTGGCTGCAATTCTTTCAGCAACTTCTTTTTGAATCATGCCTGTACATAGTGGAATAATCTCTTTGTTGTCAAGCATCTTAAAAAATATCTGGCTCGATATATTATAAGGATAATTGCCTGTAAGGACAAAAGGCTTTCCATCGAAAACTTGATTTAAATCCATTGCTAAAAAATCAGCTTCAATGATGTCGTTTTTTAAAGCAGGAAATTCTTCATATAGATAAAATATAGACTCAGTATCTAAATCGACTACTTTAATAGGTCTTTCTTTGGGTAGAAGATATTGAGTAAGCACACCCATGCCTGGTCCTACTTCAAGTATAGGAATTTCAGGTATAAGGTCTACAGTATTCGCTATATCTTGTGCAATTTTCTGATCTTTAAGGAAATGTTGTCCTAGATATTTTTTTGGTTTGACTAATTTCATGCAGTGATTCTACTATATATTAATAACAGGGACAAAGATAACCTAATTCATACCAATTATTAAATAATACTTCATTTTATCTAAATAGGGCGATAAAATAATCACTGTTGTAACTTTATAGATGATATATTCTGTTCTAGATGATTTTATAAATTGTTGAGCGTATGGATGTGTGGGGTTATGCGAATGAGTTGCTTTGTCTACGATTTTAGTCATAAATACTAGTTTAGAAAAAGCCCATGATGAAAGCTCTAAGTGATTCTCGTATTTCATTAATGAATTATGATTTAAAACACGACAAGAGTATTTTTGACACCGATATGTTCATGCTTTGACACCGACATGATGATGACATGTCGGTGTCATGATGGTAATATGTACTAGTGAGAATATCTCCTTAATGACCGTAAGAAAACAAGTTTTGTATGCTTGGACAAGGTGTGATATTTATTCTTCTTAAGAACAAATATTTTTAGATTGACTCTTTATAAAATCATCATTCATGAATAGCAGCAAGTAGAATTTGGGTAAATTCTAATAAAATAAGTAGTTTTGTAGCTTCATAAATAGAAATGGAAACAAAGAAAGGTTTAAAATATACAATGCAAGTACTCATTGCATTTGGTCTGGGGGTAGGTATTATTTATTGGATCTATCAAGATTTAGATTTTGATAAAGTGTGGAATGTGCTTGAGAATGAGACCAATTGGTATTGGATGATTCTTTCTCTGTTTTTTGGAGTATTAAGTCATGTTCTAAGAGGTTGGAGATGGATGCTTGCTTTAGAGCCTTTAGGTGTGAAACCTAAACGCAGCAATGCTGTAAATGCTATCTTTACCTCTTATGCTGTGAATCTTGTTGTACCTAGGTTGGGTGAATTTACTCGGTGTGGAGTCTTAACCAAATATGATCAAGTTTCTTTTTCGAAATCTCTAGGAAGTGTTGTCGCTGAACGCTTTGTTGATTCTGCTTGTGCCTTCTTTGTTCTGTTTCTAGCAATCTTATTGCAGGGAAATTACTTTTTTGCTTTTTTAAAAAATACAGGAATTCAAATTCCTGCCGAAGGACTATTATCAAATAGTTCCTTTTATATATTTATCTTCTGCTTTATAGCTGTGATAATATTATTGTATTGGCTAACCAAAAAATTAACTTTGCTAGATAGAGCAAAAGGTATTTTACAAAATATATGGGAGGGAGTAATTGCTTTACGAAAAATTAAAAAAGCAAATCTATATTGGCTATTTACTGCACTTATTTGGGTGTGTTATTTCTTGCATTTTTATTTGACGTTTTATTGCTTCTCCTTTACCTCTGATTTGGGACCATTGGCTGGCTTGGCCCTCTTTATAGTAGGGAGTTTCGCAGTGGTTGTTCCAACGCCAAATGGTGCTGGTCCTTGGCACTTTGCAGTTATAACTATGATGATGCTTTATGGTGTCGATAAAATAGATGCGGGAATTTTTGCTTTAATAGTACATACTATTCAATCGTTTTTAGTAGTTTTGTTAGGAACCTATGGATTTGTGGCTCTTCCCTTATCCAACAAAAACTATTAAAAAATGAGTACAATACTATCATTGAATCCAAAAGCTGTTTGGAAACACTTTCACGCCTTAACACAAATTCCACGTCCTTCAGGACATATTGAGGAAATAACTAAATACCTCGTAAAATTTGGTAAAGATTTAGGCTTAGAGTCATTTGTAGATAATATCGGAAATGTTGTTATTCGTAAGCCAGCTACACCTGGTATGGAAAATCGTAAAGGTGTAATCTTACAGGGCCATATGGATATGGTTCCTCAAAAGAATAATGACACTGTTCATGATTTTGAAAAAGACCCTATTGAAACAATTATTGACGGAGAATGGGTTAGAGCTAATGGTACAACTTTAGGTGCTGACAATGGTATGGGGGTAGCTGCTGCTATGGCTGTGCTAGAATCTAAAGATATCAAACATGGTCCACTAGAAGTACTTGTAACTGCAGATGAGGAAACAGGTATGGTTGGTGCGTTTGGTCTTAAAGCTGATACATTAAAAGGAGAGATCCTATTAAACTTAGACTCTGAATCTGAAGGTGATTTATTCATAGGATGTGCTGGGGGAGTAGATATTACTGCTTCATTACAATACAAAGAAGTTGAACCTGATGCAGATGATGTTGCTGTAGAAGTCGTTTTAAAAGGGCTTAAAGGGGGACACTCTGGAATGGAAATAGACTCAGGTAGAGCAAATGCGAATAAATTAATGGTACGTTTCTTAAGAGAAGCTGTCGTATCTGTTGAAGCTCGCCTTTCTTCTTGGCAAGGAGGTAATATGCGCAATGCTATTCCACGTGAAGCACATGCTGTACTAACTATACCAAAAGATAATTTAGAAGACTTAGAAGGTTTAGCTGAATACTGTGAAACTCTATTTAATGAAGAATTTGGTGCTATTGAAACACCTATTAAAATATTGACGAGCAAAGTTGACTTACCGAAAGGTGTTGTTCCTGAAGAAATACAAGATAATTTAATTTCATCTATTTATGCTTGTCACAATGGAGTGTTAAGAATGATTCCTGCTATTCCTGACACAGTTGAGACTTCTACTAATATGGCTATTGTAGATATAAAAGAGGGAAAAGCTGAAGTTAAATTCTTAACTCGTAGTTCTAGTGATTCTATGAAAGAGTATCTAGCAACGATGATTGAATCATGCTTTGGTATGGCTGGTATGAAAGTTGAATTTAGTGGAGCTTATTCAGGCTGGAATCCTAATATTGAATCGCCTATTTTAAAGGCTATGAAAGAAACTTATGAAAAGTTGTTTAAGAAAGAACCCTCCATAAAAGTTATTCATGCGGGTCTTGAATGTGGTATAATTGGTGCTACTGTACCAGGATTGGATATGATTTCATTTGGACCTACACTAGAATCTCCTCACTCTCCAGCAGAACGAGTTCATATTGAATCTGTTGATAAATTCTATGATTTATTAGTAGTAGCTCTTGAAGCAACTCCTATAAAAGAATAAATACTTAATATTTATTAATACTGAACCCCTAAAAGGAAAGATTTGTCCTTTTAGGGGTTTTTCTATATAAGTGCATTATATAGAAAGATTTTGTCTATATTTATATATATAAGCCTTTCATTAATCGATATAAAGAAATTATTATACAATATGAAAAAATGGTTATCTTTTGTTGTTGTTGCATGCTTAGCATTCACAGCTATGTCATTTAGTAGTTCATATAAGAAGTTATGGGAAAAATATGAAGCTAGTATAGAAAAAGGTTTGCCTCGTTCGAGTATGGAATCGTTGTCTGAAATTATGGAGAAATCGAAGAATAGTAAAGATATAGGCCACTATTTCAAAGCTTATGTGCTCTACAACACGATAGAAGAGTATATAGGGGAAATAGAAGAAAAATCGAGTATCCAAAATCTAGAGGAATGGCTTCAAAATACGAAAGAAAAAGAAGATCAAGCTATTCTTTCTGCTATTCTATTACATGAATATTTTAATTTTTATCGAAACAATCAATTTGCAATAAGCGAACGGACAGATGTAATAAGTAATGATTCTGTGCTGAGTAATATTGATTTGTGGTCGGATAAACAATTTAAAGAGAAATTTAAATATTTGTATTATCGTATCTTTAAAGATAAAGATCTTTTGCTTAAGAAATCAGCTAAAGACTATACTCCTTTTATTGAGATAAATCCTTTTGGAGAATACTTTAATCATGATTTATTCCATGTTCTTTTTGGGTTTACATTATCTATTCAAGAGCAATCTCTTTTTAATTATCAAAATGAAGATTGGACTTTTGCTATGAGTATAGATGCGGCTTTAGAAGAATATAGAGATAATCGAGAGGCTACTTTACTTCTAAAACTCGAAAAAATCAAGAGAATGACACATGACCGTGTACATCCTTATGAGTCATATGATAGCTCTAGAGAGAAAAAGCTGCAAGAGCTAGATTTGTTGATTGATGAGTATCAGGATAGTGAACTAGTTGTTGAGGCTATTCATGAAAAGGCTGTTATTTTGTTGAATTCAAAGGAGAGAGAAGGTAATTATCTAAAGGTGGCTGAGTTATCAGAACAGTATATTGCTAAATACCCCAATTACTCAAGAATAAATATTCTAAAGAATTTACTGAATGAGGTTAAGAGTGAGTCGTTTCAGTTGGACTTTCCTTCTCGAATTCATACCAATGAAATCATTTTTAGAGACTTATCTTATCGAAATGCACAATGGGCTAAAATTGAAATTTATGAAGTGCCTGATGTTTCGGTATTTACAGATGATAGTTTATTAAACAATCAGTTTGTATCAGCTAATTGTCAATTAATAAAAACCCATAAGTTAGATAATCTTTATAATTCAGAGTATAGATCACAAAAGATAGATTCCATAGATTATAAAATCAATAAGGAAGGAATTTATTTAGTCGGTTTATCAACAAGTAAAAATACTCAAGAGGAATATAAGTGGTTGTATGTATCCGATGTTAAAATAATAACATCGAACTTTTCTTATAAAAACAATCGAAGTATTGATTTTTTCTCTGTAGATGCATTGTCTGGTCATCCAATCTCCAATATTAAAATTGAACTCATGGATAGGAGAAAGGATAAATATATTAGTTCTATTGAAACCAATGAAGTGGGTAGAGCTTCATACAATTTAAATGACCTCAAGGATGATTTATATATAAGTGAAATTAAAGTTTATAGAGGACAGCAATATCTTTTTAGTGAAAATATTTATATACCCTATAGAAACTCATACGCAGCAGAAGATAATATAGATGAAAATGTTGCGATGAAAATGTTTATGAGTAGAGAAATATATCGCCCTGGTCAATCTGTCCAATTAAAAGGTTATGTATTCCAGCAACAAGAGGGTCATTTTGAAGTTGTATCCAACTATAGGGATACATTAATTATTAGTGATAATTCAGGTGCTGAATTATTAAAGCAGGCAATTGAAACCAATGACTTTGGAACATTTTCTATTGATTTCAATCTTCCAGATAAAGTATTGCCTGGTTATATGCAGGTACGTTCTCAAAAAGGAAACGGATATACCTCCTTTTTAGTAGAAGAATATAAACGTCCTACATTTACGATTGAGTTTTTGCCAGTTGAAGGCAAATATGCCGCGGGTGATACGATTACACTGAAAGGGAAAGTAGATAGCTTCAGTGGTTCATTACTCAATAAAGCACGTGTTAAAGCAGAGGTTTCAACTTTTACTTATAATATGATGCCTTTACCTAGACCTTGTTTTTTTGTAATTCAGGGAAAAGAAAAACTACTAACTCATAATGAGATAGAATTAGATAATGCTGCGACTTTTTATTTAAAAATTCCTACAACAAATGAACAAGACTATTATTCTGTAAATATCAAAGTAACTTCCTTAGGAGGAGAAACTCAAGATGCTCATAAAGAGTTTTTAGTAGGTACCGATTCTTATAAACTAGATAACTCAGTAGAAAGTGTCTATGAGAAAAACTCTCCTGTTAACTTGTCTGTTTATGCAAAGAATTTTGATAATAAAAGAGTTGAGGCTAAAGGTGCTTATACTCTGGAAAGAGTAGAAGATTCAGTCGGTAGAGAGGCTAAGTATATTACAGAAAAGCAAGGCTCTTTTGTAGCTAATGACTCGTTACTAATTGATTTTTCAGTACTTCCTACTGCCACTTATCGAATAACTTACGAAGGAGAAGGGATTGCTAGTAAACTAGAGAGAGTCTTTGCTGTCTATTCGGAAAACGAAGATGCCGTACCTGTGTCAAGTGGTGATTGGCTACACGTGAAAAAAGCTACATTTGGTACTACATCGCCTGCTGAGATTCTTTATGGAACAGGTGATGAAAGTGCTTATGTATATATCGATATCTATTCACAAGATGGCGTTAAATTGACAGAAGAAAGAGTCATGAGCAAAGTCTATCAAAGCTTTAAATTAGATTATAAAGCTGAATATAAAGATGGTATAATTCTTTCTTTCATTTATTTCAAGAATAACAAGATGTATAATCGTACTATTGAAATAAGGAGAGATTTAGAAGAATCAAATTTAAAATTGAAGTGGAAGACTTTTAGAGATAAGTTGTTGCCTGGCTCAAAGGAAGAATGGTCTTTGGAGGTGCTTGATCAAAATGACAAGCCAATAGAAGTTGAAGTTATGGCATTAATGTATGATGCATCCCTTGATGAATTAATACCTTACCATAGAAATCAATTCAACTTCTCTTTAAATCCAATTGTTCAGATTCCTTCAGTTTATGTCAATTCTCCAAATATTAGTACTGAATGGTATTCTTCACAGTTTAGAGATAATAGTTATGAAGTAAAAGTATTAAAATTTGACGAGCTTTTCCTTCTGTCTCTTTTCGATGTTGAACCATTAAGAATTCGAGGTGCATCTACTCGCACAAATTATCATCTTCGTACTGATAAAGTATTTACAGGGAGTGTAGCTAAGGCAAATAATATGGTCTTAGAAGAAAGTATAGTAGTAAATGATGCGGCTTCTCCTATAGCAGAAGGGGGTGCTTCACAAGTTCGCTCGAATTTTAGTGAATTGGCATTCTTTAAACCTCACTTGAAAACAAATAAAAAAGGTATTGTTGGTATTAGTTTTACCGCACCAGAACAATTGACAAAGTGGAATGTAAGAGCTTTAGCTCATACAAAAACAATGAACTTAGGTAAAATAGAAGATGTTGTATTTACGGAAAAGAAATTCTCTATCACACCCAATGTTCCTCGCTTTGTAAGAATAGGAGATGAGGTGATTTTAACTTCTACCCTAAAGAATGCTGGAGACAAAAACCAAAATGTATCTGTTCAATTAGTGCTATTTAATCCCTATACGGAGAAACAAATTTATACTGTATCTCAAAAAGTGAATGTTAATTCGATGTCTGAAGAAAGTGTGAATTTTGAATTACCTAAATTGGATAATTTGGATGCTGTAGGTATTCGTATAATAGCAAGTAACTCTAAATTTAGTGATGGAGAGCAGCATATAATTCCTATATTATCAAATGAGGAACCTTTAGTAGAGAGTAAGCCCGTTATATTACAGGAATCTGGTAAATCAACTATAAGTTTAGCTGACTTATTTAATAAGCAGAGTGAAACAGCTAAAAATAAAGAACTAACAATTGAGTTTACAGCAAATCCAACATGGTTTGTTATTCAGCCTATGTTGAGAATATGGAATGATAAAAGTATTAGTTCTTTAACTTATATCCAGCAGCTAATGGCAAGTAATATTGCCTATAAATTGATATCTGAAAATCCCTTGTATTTTGAATTAGATCAGTCAACAGGAGCTTCATACAAGATGTTAAGCGAAAATGAATCTTTGCGGAATATAATAATGGAAGAGTCTCCTTGGAATCTGAAATCTCAAACGGAGAAAGAACTCTTTTCTCAGCTTAGGATAAAGACGATAGAAAACACTTCTCCATTAGTTATATACTCTTTGTTATCTCAGTTGGGTAAGTATCAAAATGCAGATGGAGGTTTTAGTTGGTATAATGGAATGGATTCCAATTATTATATTACATTTTCGATAGCTCAATCGTTGCATTATTTAATGCAAGGAAATATGCTAAAAGAAGACTTGGAATATGAAGCGAAAGAAATGTTTGAGAATGCATGCCATTATTTATATCAATATCTTTTAAAGTATTATAAGTTTGACAATAGCAATGTAAACCTCTACAACAATCAATTAGAGGTTGTTCTCTTGACTTTAGGTACTCCTGATTTCCCTTTCACAAAGGAAGAAAAGCTGTACAATCAACAAGTCGTAAAGAATGTCCCAGAATTATTGGAGAAAAGCGACTTACTTATAAAATCGAATGCTTTGCGTATTTTATTAATGGATGGAGATAAAAAGAATGCTAACCACTTTGCTAATTCTATTAAAGAACATTTGTTAATTTCTCAAGTAGACGGAGCCCATTTTGGTGGAAGACAATATGATCAAAGAAACAGAGTTTATCAAGTAGAAACACATATTGAAGCTATGAAAGCTTTATATGCTTGGAGTAAAGATGAGAACTTATTAAATCAAATGAAGTATTGGTTGGCTCAAAAGTTAGAAAGACAAGACTTTATTAATGGGCTATTACTAAATGATGCTTTGTTTTCAATCTCTAATTTAGGTGAAAACATATCCATAGAAAACTCTAGCATAGAAATAAAGGTGGGTAATGAATGGATAAAAGTAAACCGTGAAAACCCTTATGTTAAGAGAACTTTTAATGTGGATAAACAGCAAATAGCGAATATCTCTGTATTAAAAGAAGGATCTCAAATAATTTGGGGTGGGGTATATGCAACGTTTACCGAAAAATTAGATCAGATAGAATCTTATCAAGGAGATATTTCTGTGAACACTCAATATTTTATTGAAAAAACAAAAGAGGGTGAGAGAGTCCTAGAGTCATTGAATGAGGGAGATTTTATAGAAAAAGGATATGTAGTAGTAAGTAGAATAAACTTTACAGTAAAAAATGATTTAGACTTAGTATTTATCAAAGATAGTAGAGCTGCTTGCTTAGAACCAATGGATACGCAATCAGGCTATCGTTGGGGTGTTTTGTTTTTTGGACCAAACCATGTTCCTTCTTATGTAGCCGTACGAGATGCATCTACTCAGTATTTTTATAATGCATTAAAAAAGGGAACTTATATTCTTGAGAATCGTTCTTATGTAAGTAGAACAGGTAAATATCAGTCTGGAATTGTTACTATACAAAGCATGTTTGCACCCGAATTATCTGGCCACTCTGGAAGTGCTTATTTAAATGTAAAATAACAAAAGAGTAGAATGATATTCCAAACTATTTACAATAGACTAGAATAGTTACATTAAAAAAACTATTTTTGTAAGTAAACTAACAAAAAATACAGAACTTAATGAGACGCGTTTCATTCATATTAATACTACTTCTTGTAAGCTCTATGCAGCTTATGGCTCAAGCACGTTTGACTGCAAATAAAGAATCGTTTGATTTTGGTCAAATAGAGTGGAATAAACCTGTAACTGTGGATTATATAGTTACAAACTCAGGTGATATCCCGTTAATCATTGCAAATGTTACTTCTTCATGTGCTTGTACTGTTGCATCTTGGCCGAATATGCCGATAGAACCGGGAAAGCAAGGAGTCATTAGTGTAGAATTTGATGCTAAGGCTTTGGGTGAGTTTTATAAGGAAGTTGAAATCTATAGCAATTCTACTCCTGACATAGTATATCTAAACTTTAAAGGTGAGGTTGTAAGAGAAATAACAGATTTTAGTAAATCTCATCCGTTAAAGATTGGAGGTATTCGTTTGGATAAAGACTCTATAAACTTTGGTGATATTTTGGCTGGTTCTAAAGTTGATTTTACTATTAATATAGTTAATGAAACAGATTCTCCTTATTCCCCCATATTAATGCATACCCCTCCTTATATGCTGGTTAAAGCATCTGATTTATATATTCCCAAAGGAGGTAAAGGAAGTTTTAATATTACTTTGGATACAGACTTGCTTGTTAATTTTGGAGAGTTTAAATCCGAGCTTTATCTGTCTCGTTTTATTGGAGATAAAGTTGGAACCGATAATAGAATACCTTTTTCATTTACGTTAATTCCTAATTTATCAGATAGTAGAAAGGATTTAAGTATAGCTATTCCTGATATGGAGTTGACTAAATCTAAACTTAACTTAGTTGCTGATTTTGCAAATAAGAATAAAGTTTCTGATCAAATAATGATTCAAAATAGGGGAAATGGGGAACTTAAAATTTTGAAATTACAGACATTTAGCCCTGCTGTAGAATTAAAATTAAATAAAGCTTCTTTAAACAGCGGAGAAATAGCTAAATTGAAAATTACAATAGATAAGAAAAAACAGTTGACAGATAGTGATAATTTGGATATATTAATGATTACCAATGATCCCTATCATACAAAGACTGTAATAGAAATTAAGCATTAGAATATAATCTTAGAATCTTAGAAGTTATGGAAAAACACCCCGAAAATAATGAAGAGTACAAAGGTCTTAAAGTAAACAAGGGGATAGCTCAACCAGAAATTGTTAGTCCTTATTTAAGAAATAAACGTGTACAGCGCAGAGAGTTATCTGTAAATGATTATGTAGAAGGAATAGTTAAGGGTAATGTAAGTATGCTTAGTAGAGCTGTTACATTAGTTGAAAGTATAAACCCTGATCATCAGTCAATAGCTCAAGAAGTTCTTGAAAAATGTTTACCCTACTCAGGTAAATCAGTGAGGATAGGTATCAGCGGTGTGCCTGGAGCAGGAAAAAGTACTTCAATAGACTCTTTTGGTATGCATGTTTTGGAAAAGGGAGGCAAATTGGCAGTTCTTGCTATCGACCCAAGCAGTGAGAGAAGTAAAGGAAGTATTCTTGGAGATAAAACACGTATGGAAGCATTGTCGGCTCATCCAAGATCTTTTATTCGCCCTAGTCCATCAGCAGGCTCACTCGGTGGAGTTGCTCGAAAAACCAGAGAATCTATAATTTTATGTGAAGCAGCAGGATATGATAAGGTGTTTGTAGAAACAGTAGGTGTAGGGCAAAGTGAAACTGCTGTTCACTCTATGGTAGATTTTTTCTTACTTATTCAATTGGCTGGTACAGGCGATGAGCTTCAAGGTATAAAGCGTGGTATTATGGAAATGGCAGACGCCATAGTCATAAATAAAGCTGATGGTGATAATATTGATAAGGCAAACTTGGCTGCAACTCAGTTCAGAAATGCTTTACATCTTTTCCCAGCTCCTGAATCTGGATGGACTCCAAGAGTTCTTACTTATTCTGGTTTCTATAACTTAGGTGTTAAAGAGATTTGGGATATGGTCGATGAATATATGGACTTCGTTAAAGATAATGGGTATTTTGATCATCATAGAAATCAGCAAAGTAAGTACTGGATGTATGAATCGATTGATGAAACCTTAAAATCAAGTTTCTATAATAATAGCTATATCAAAGAAATACTTACTCAATATGAAGATTCTGTACTTCAAGGAAATGTTACCTCTTTTGTGGCTGCAAAAAAATTATTGGATACTTATTTTAATGAGATAAAGAAGTAGATTCTAGAATCTCTACTAAATATTTTGGGAATTTATATTTCCCCTAAACTTGTTACATTATGGAAGAAAAGGCAAAATATATCAAGAGAATTGAAATTAAAAACCTTTGGAATCGATTAACTGTAAAATGGGATTTACGACCCGACGTTAATATCTTAGCAGGTATTAATGGAGTAGGGAAAACAACCATATTGAATCGAGTTATTAGCTTCCTTGAAGAGCATGAAGGGGAAAAGGTTACTCCAACTGAGGATATTGAGGGGGTGAATGTCTATTTTGACAGCCCCCAAGCTCAGTACATACCTTATAATGTCATTAGGAGTTATGATAGACCCTTAATGGTAAAAGAAGTAACCTCTAGAGTCGATCGAAATGTTCGATCTGAATTAGATTGGCAACTTTATCTTTTGCAAAGAAAATACTTGGATTATCAAGTGAATGTAGGTAACCGAATGATAGAATGTTTAGGTAGTAATGATCCTGATGTTCGTGCCAAAGCGATAGAGATTGCTCATAATAAAACAAGATTTCAAGATATTGTTGATGAGCTGTTTTCTTATACTCATAAAAAAATAGATAGAACAAGAAACGAGATTGTGTTCAATCAGAGAGGTAAATTACTCTTACCCTATCAGCTGTCGTCAGGAGAAAAGCAAATGTTGCTGATTCTCTTAACTACTTTGGTTCAAGATTTTGATCATTTTGTCCTCTTAATGGATGAACCAGAAGCTTCTTTACATATAGAATGGCAACAAAAATTAATCTCCATAATTAGAGAGTTAAATCCTAACGCACAATTAATATTAACTACGCACTCACCTGCTGTAATAATGGAGGGGTGGTTAGATGCGGTAACAGAAGTGAGTGATATTTCAACTTTAAAAGAGTGAGTTATGGCTCTATCACTAAAGGGAAATTTATCATCAGATTACTTTAAAGCTGCTCATAAATTATACTCAAAAAAGGAGCGCAAACAAATTGTAGCTTATGTCGAGAGTTATGATGATGTGGCTTTCTGGCGTACATTATTAGAGGAGTTTGAGGATGAAACAAAATGCTTTCGTGTAATGCTTCCTTCAGCAAATACATTGACTAAAGGAAAGAAAATCGTTTTGATGAATTCTATAAAAGCAGAAAACTTTGGAGAAAGTCTTATCGCTTGCGTAGATAGCGACTATGATTTTTTACTACAAGAAGCTACCTCTGTTTCAAAAGCATTAAATACCAATCAATATATTTTTCATACCTATGCTTATGCCATAGAAAATTATTTTTGCTTTGCAGAGAGTTTGCATGAGGTTTGTGTGCAAGCTACACTAAATGATAAGGTTATCTTTGATTTTGAACGATATCTAGGTGAGTATTCAGAAATAGTATATCCATTGTTTTTATGGACTATCTTGTTTTTAAGGCAAAGAGATACTCGTGCTTTTCCTATGTATAACTTTAATAACTTGACAAGAGTTTATTCTTTTCAAGTGAATGATCCTCAAAAATCGTTGGATAGGATTAAGCGTAAAGTCGAACAGAAACTCAGTGAGCTAGAACGGAATTATCCTCAGAATATAGATTTAATACCTCGTCTCGGAAAAGAATTGGAGTCATTAGGCTTAATACCTCAGACGACATACCTTTTTATACAAGGGCATCATCTTTTTGATCAAGTTGTTCTAAAAATTCTCCGACCAGTTTGTTCTATTCTCCGTCAACAGCGAGAGCGGTATATTAAAAGATTAGCTCAGCATAAGACTCAATATGAAAATGAATTAACATCTTATCAAAATAGTATTAGTGATGTAGAACAGGCTTTGAAGAAAAACTTTGGCTTTAAGAATCTTTTTGCTTATCATTGGCTTCGTTCCGATTTGAAAAACTTCGTAGATCGGATACACGACGATTAAACTTATTTTATCAAACTATTTTATTATGGAAACAGGAGTTAAGCTAATCAATGATTTATTTTTAAGCTGGGGATTGTCCGAATCATGGGCTGTGTTTTTTTCTCAGATGATCTCTTTATTACTAATAACTTTAGTTGCTTTTGCTTTAGAGTCTGTTATTAAAAAGATAATATTAAATATCTCGAAAAAGTTTAGGAATAATATTCCAGAATACTCCTTTGTTTATAATATACTTTCTCCACGAATAATAAAGAGCGTTTGCCAATTAGTAACTCCCTTTATACTCTTATCAGCGATACCTTTTTTATTTTCTTTAGAGCTTGGTATTGTTACTTTCTTTTTGAGATTGTGTAAAGTCTATATTATAGCAGTAATTATACGTTTAATAATGGCTTTAATGGCTGCTGTATTTGATCAGTATTCAAGAAAAGAAGAATTTAAAGATCGTCCACTTAAAGGATTGCTTCAAACAGGACAAACAATCGTGTTTGTAATTGGTGTAATTATTATAATCAGTACTTTTATAGGTGAAAAACCAGGTTATTTGCTTACTGGACTAGGAGCTTCTGCTGCTGTATTGATGTTGGTGTTCCAAGATAGTATATTGGGTGTTGTGTCGGGGATTCAACTTTCTGCCAACAATATGTTGAAAGTAGGAGATTGGATTACAGTTCCAAAGTATGATGCTGATGGAACAGTTATAGAAGTGACTTTGAATACGGTAAAAGTCCAAAACTTTGATAAAACTATCACAACATTGCCTCCATATGCTTTAATAAAAGATTCCTTTCAAAACTGGAGAGGAATGGTTGATGCAAAAGGACGACGTGTAAAAAGATCTATAAATATTGATATGACAAGCGTGAAGTTTTGTACTCCAGAGATGCTTCAAAAGTTTAAGCAGATCGATTTACTGAAACATTATATTGTTGAAAAAGAACAAGAGATATTAAATCACAATGCATCTCAAGAAGTAAATGATTCTATTTTAATTAATGGGAGACGTCAGACTAACTTAGGTGTGTTTAGAAGTTATTTGAATAATTATTTACGCACATTACCTGGGGTGAATAGAAATGAAGGGTTCATGTGCATGGTTCGACAGCTACAGCCTACAGAAACAGGAATACCACTTGAACTATATTTCTTTTCTGATACTACCAATTGGGTTGAATATGAGGCTCTTCAAGCAGATGTTTTTGATCATCTATTGGCCGCTATTTCCACATTTGATTTAAGAGTATTCCAAAGTCCTACTGGTCAAGATTTATTCAACCTTGGAGATAAACTTAAGTCGTAATTTAATATCCTTTTTACCTTTGTTCGTTTTGTGAGAGAATATTACTTTATATTTGTAATATAGCATATACGAACAACTTATGAAGACACTCACTTTTAAGATCATATTATTATTTCTATTTATTCCTTTTGGTTTTGCTCAGACAAATTCTCATAGCAAATATTCTATTTGGTTTGATAAACCGACAGATTTAAGCGGTCAATCAGTCTGGATAAAGGATAGAGGTCTGGGTATGAATCCAGATTCTATATGGGAACAGTACTCTTTACCTATTGGTAATGGTTCTTTTGGTGCAAATATAATGGGATCTGTTTCCGTTGATAGAGTTACTCTAAACGAGAAAACTCTTTGGCGGGGTGGTCCTAACACCGCTAATGGTGCATCCTATTACTGGAATGTAAACAAGCTATCTGCCAAATACTTACCTATCATCAGGCAAGCATTTATGGATAAAGATTTAGATAAGGTAAGAACGTTAACCGAAAATAATTTTAATGGTTTAGCGGCTTATGAAGAGACTG
The DNA here is from genome assembly GCF_020741705.1 of Bacteroides coprosuis. Classification (NCBI taxonomy): domain Bacteria; kingdom Pseudomonadati; phylum Bacteroidota; class Bacteroidia; order Bacteroidales; family Bacteroidaceae; genus Bacteroides; species Bacteroides coprosuis. The sequence goes on along the minus strand of NZ_DYYK01000009.1, from coordinate 2,288 downwards.
ATGAATCTCCATTTCGATTTGGTTCATTTACAACTCTGGGTGAGCTGTATCTTGAAACAGGGTTGGAAGAGAAAGAAATATCAGATTATAAGCGAGCTCTTTCTCTAGATTCAGCTGTAGTAAATGTTAGTTTTAAGGAGAAGAACACAATGTATTCTCGATCCTATTTTGCCTCTTATCCAGATAGTGTTATTGTTATTCGATATACTTCTGAGCAGAAGGCAAAGCAGAATATTAAGCTATTCTATGCCCCAAATCCAGAGTCTAGAGGAGTTTGTATAAAGAAAGGTAGTGATCGTATTTTGTTCAAAAGGGAACTCCTAAATAATAATCAGCAATTTGCGCTAGAAATTAAATGTATTCCTATTGGTGGGTATTATGAGAATATAGAGAATGGTATTTCTATCTGCGATGCTGATGAAGTTGTATTTGTCTTGTCGGCAGCTACAGATTATCAAATGAATTTCAATCCTGATTTTTCTGATCCCAAGACATACGTTGGGCTTCCACCAGAAATTAAAACATCTCAAAGATTGCTTCGTTTGAATGGTCAGGATTATAATCAAATGCTAAATGAGCATCTCCAAGATTATCAATCTTTATTTAATCGTGTTCATATTGATCTAAATTCTATTCATTCATTTTCATCACTCCCAACTGATCTACGCTTAGCTCAGTACAAAGAGGGAAAGTTAGATAAAGCTTTTGAGGAACTTTATTATCAGTATGGACGATATTTGTTAATTGCCAGCTCTCGTATAGGTTCTATGCCTGCAAACTTGCAAGGGTTATGGCATAATAATATTGATGGTCCATGGAGAGTCGATTATCACAATAATATTAATATTCAGATGAATTATTGGCCTGCCTCTACTGCGAATTTATCTGAATGTATTCCACCATTAATTGATTTTATAAAGACATTGGTTAAACCGGGGAAGGTAACAGCACAGTCTTATTATAATGCAAGAGGATGGACTGCCTCTATTTCTTCTAATATCTTTGGATTTACGGCACCCTTATCTAGTAAAGACATGAGTTGGAATTTTAATCCAATGGCTGGACCATGGTTGGCAACTCATGTATGGGATTATTTTGATTATACTCAAGATCTTGATTTTTTAAAAGAAACTGGGTATGAGTTAATAAAAGAGAGTGCTAATTTTGCAGTAGATTATTTGTGGAAAATGCCTAATGGTATGTATTCAGCAGCACCATCAACGTCACCCGAACATGGTCCTATTGATCGAGGAGCTACATTTGTGCATGCTGTTATTAGACAAGTTTTGAGCAATGCTATAGAAGCTAGTAAGTTATTACGAGAAGATGATGATAATCGTCAAGAGTGGATTGCAGTATTGAATAACTTAGCTCCATATCAAGTAGGGAGATATGGACAGCTGATGGAGTGGTCTGAAGATATTGATGATCCAAATGATAATCATCGACATGTCAATCATTTATTCGGTTTGCACCCAGGGAATTCTATATCTCCTATAACTACTCCTCAATTGGCAGATGCAGCAAAGGTTGTTTTAGAACATCGAGGTGATTTTGCAACGGGTTGGAGTATGGGATGGAAGTTGAATCAATGGGCACGTTTACTAGATGGGAATCATGCTTATAAGTTGTTTCAGAATCTGTTGCAATGTGGAACATTACCTAATCTATGGGATACCCATCCTCCCTTTCAAATTGATGGGAACTTCGGAGGAATTGCTGGTGTTATGGAAATGCTTTTGCAAAGCCATATGGGATTTATTCATCTATTACCCGCTTTGCCTGATGCATGGGATACTGGTTCTATTTCTGGGCTAGTGGCAAGAGGTAATTTTGAAGTGTCAATGGTTTGGAAAGAGTGTGAACTCATTGAAGCTCAGATATTTTCTCGTAAAGGGGGAGATTGTAGTGTTTTATATAAGAATTCTCAATTAAAATTTTCTTCCATTGAGGGAGAAACTTATACTATAATCTATAGCGGTAGTAAGCTGCAATTAAAAAGCGAGTAGGTGTCTACTCGCTTTTTAACTTATAAGTCTTCTTGGTCAACCTTTATTAGTCCACCTGTTATAGGGTCAAATATAGCTTGAATTTTACTTTTCTTATTAAATAAAGCTGGGGCAAGGAACTCAACTCCTCCAAATTGTGTAATAGGTAGCTCGCCCTGTGTTATGATTTGATCTTTATACTTCACTATAACACTTGCTTTGCCTGGAATGTTGTATGCTATTCCATCGACTTTTTTCTTGCCATCATCTGCGGGAATATTTACTGAATGTAGATCCTTT
>NZ_DYYK01000008.1:0-9431 GCF_020741705.1 Bacteroides coprosuis | reverse complement strand
GTGCAAAAGTAAGCGCTTTTTAGCTTCGCTCCAAATATATCAATACTTTATTTCTGAATATATTTTGGAATATATAGCAACCGCCTATAAATCTTATATTTATAGGTTAAACAAAAACCAATAATAAAAAGATAGTTATTGGCTATGTATCCTTTAACACCATAATATACAACAAACAAATTTATTTTTTGTTCGGTATTAACAAAAAATATCGCTCAATAACTTTATTATAGAGCGATATTTATAATTTTATTGTTTCTAGAGTCAATTCTATTCCTTTATCATATCTCTATACCAAGACATCTGACTATAATACTCATTGACAATATCATATTTTTTTGATTTGATCGGTACATACATAGAAACTCCATGAGATCCTTGCATACTAACATCTTGGCCAATCACTCCACTATAATTAGTTTTTGTCGTTTTATAGTAAAGTATCAAGCCATTATAACTAGACAACCACGCAGACGTTAAATTAGAGTTGAAGTTTTTCTTCATCAAGCCTAAAACATCTCTATAGTAGATTTCGGAAATTTCACGAAAATCATAGTAAAATACATCTTTTGAATCTAAGCTCAAATAATCTAACTCATTATTATGTAATAGTGATTTTGTCTCCTGAAAAAAGTGCTCAACTTTAGTTAAGTCTAATACAGTCATTGACACACCACCATACCAAGGATCATTACCATGGCTATGCCCCGAATATGTTTGCTCATAAAACCCGTAATAAGCATCAGCTATATCTTGAGCAATATCTTTCTTTTTACTATATAAAACAGGAACTACTTCTTGATAAGGTGCACCTGGACCAGGTATTTCCATAGGAGAACCTAACATATAGTGAGTGTTTTGCCTAAACTCATAAGCCACCTCTACAGATTGCATCAAACAAGCATCAAACAAGATAAAATCTAAAAAGGGCGCTTTATCTAACGCTTTTTTTAAATCTAGTATTTCTGTATAATGAGATACCCCATTCAGTTTATCTTCTCCAAACCACCTGGTCTCGGGTTTATATCCTTTTGAAGGTATCCAGCCATCTGCATGAGACCATAGTATCAAACCTTTCTTTTCTGCAGGAAATAATGTAAAAGCATCACGAAACACCTCTCCCATTACTTTATAATCAGTTGAGAGTTGAGCTGGGTATTTTTTCACCTCTACCCACGTCAGCTTTCCTTTATTAAGAGTAAGCCTCATCAAGCTAGGCTGAACTCTTTCATAGGCATTATTAATAGGATTAGTTTCTTTTCCCTGTTCAAGGTAAAGTAGAAAATTACAAGTAGAATGATCTGCCAACGAAAGGAAACCTTCTTCTATTTCTTCTATATCATCCCTAGAAAAAGATCGTAAACTATTTGAGGCAGCCATATACACCAACACGGTGCGATCCGCACTTTTAGGTGGAATCTCCACTTTCTCATCGCTATCACTACAAGCCAACAAGAAAAAGAGAGCAGCTACAAAGCATATTAAATTTCTAAATCTAACTTTCATAATTATTAAGGTTAGTAGGTGTCTAACAACAAAAGATGCAAGGTTGTTTTGCATCTTTCATCATATTGAGTATAAAAACATTTCTTTATTCAGGATTTATAGGAGAAAAGGTAAATTCCTCTATAGGAATAATAGATATCTGATGACTCATCTTTTTCTTATATCTATTCAGTAATTTAGTTCTATCTTTCTCTATCTTCTTCTTGCTAGTAGAATAAATAACAGTTCCTGTTTGATTGGGATTAGATTTCATCACTTCAACATAATTCTCCAATTGAGAACTATAGTTAGGAAGAAAAGGTAACACCCCTCCTTTTGTCAACTGCACTGTGTCGAGTTGTTGTATAGTGGTAAAGTAAGCTATTGTATCCGTGAAAGAAGAGGATATTCCAAATAAGTACACTCCCCTATCTTTTTCTCTCACTATAGTAGCTGAAGATAATACCAACACCAATGCAACAGCTACAAATGTTTTTAATAGTTTCATATTATTATTATTTATGACAAATATAAATAAAAAAAGCTGGCTCTCAATGAAACCAGCTTTTATATTTCTTTATCAAACCGATACTTATCCTAGGTACGATTTAAGTAATTTACTTCTATTATTTTGACGAAGACGACGAATTGCTTTTTCCTTGATCTGACGCACACGTTCACGTGTTAAACCAAACTTATCACCAATTTCTTCAAGTGTCATTTCCTGACAACCTATTCCGAAGAACATTTTGATAATTTGTTTTTCACGATCTTCTAACGTAGACAAAGCTCTATCTATTTCTTCACTTAACGATTCATTTACTAATGAACGATCCGCCATTGGAGAATCATCATTGACTAGAACATCTAACAAACTATTGTCTTCACCTTCAACAAAGGGGGCATCAACAGAAATGTGTCTACCAGATACTTTTAATGTATCTGTTACTTTATCCACAGGCATCTCAAGTTCATCAGCCAATTCCTGAGGAGAAGGTCTACGTTCGTACTCTTGTTCAAACTTAGCAAATGCTTTGCTTATTTTGTTCAATGAACCTACCTGGTTTAGTGGTAAACGTACAATACGTGATTGTTCAGCTAGTGCCTGTAAGATAGATTGACGAATCCACCATACAGCATAACTAATAAATTTAAAACCACGAGTTTCATCAAACTTTTCAGCAGCTTTGATTAGACCTAAGTTACCTTCATTTATTAAGTCGGGTAAACTTAGTCCTTGATTCTGATATTGCTTAGCAACAGAAACAACAAAACGTAAATTTGCCTTAGTCAATTTTTCAAGTGCTACTCGGTCACCTTTTTTAATACGTTGAGCTAACTCCACTTCTTCCTCTACAGTGATCAAGTCTTCACGACCAATCTCCTGTAAGTACTTATCTAGCGAAGCACTCTCCCTATTAGTAATACTTTTAGTTATCTTTAATTGTCTCATTCTTATAAAACAGATTTGGGGTGCAAAGATATAAACTATAAATTTATAAATAAAATTTTGAATCTATATCTTTTAGTTGAACATTCTAATCTCTATAACAATAATAAAGCCAACAGGTTGACTGTTGGCCCTATTTATTAACATAAATCTATGCTTTACTCGTTTTTTTATTCTTCAGATAAGTTAACTGCATAGTTTACACGTTTTCCTGAGGGGAACATACCAGTTAAGAATATAACTTGTTCAGGGGTTTTTACAGCTTGTTGTAGAACACCTTCTAAGTCTTCTACCTTATTCATACGAACACCATTCGCTGTTAGAATAATAAAGCCTTGACGAATACCTGCTTCTTTCATTTTACCTGATGAAACTCCAGTTACTTGGATTCCACTACGTAGTCGAAGCTGTTGTTTTAAATCGTCTGGTAATTCACGGAATGCAGCTCCTAAAATTTCCATACCCGACTTTTTAACAACCTTAGTGGTTCCTTGTTCATTTTTTAATTCCACAGATATGTTTTGTTCTTTTTTATTTCGGATTAATTTGATAGTAACTTTATCTCCAGGGCGATGTTTAGCTAACTCTTCTTGAAGTCCAGCCATATTTGTAACTTTTTTGCCCTCAATGCCAGTAATCACATCATCAACTTTGATTCCTGCAGCAGAAGCAGAGCTATTTTCTAAAACCTCAACAACTAGTACACCATCAACGACTCCTAGTTCATCCATTTTCTTCTTAATTTCTTTGCTCACCTCTTCATCCACAAAGCGAATTTCTGATGGAGAGTTACCCATAACACCAAGAACAGCACGTTGAACAGTACCATATTGTTTTAAATCGGCAACCACTTTTGTCATTATACTAGTAGGAATAGCAAAACCATAACCCGCATAAGCTCCTGTTGGAGATGAAAGCACAGCATTAATACCTATCAGTTCACCTCTTACATTAACTAAAGCTCCTCCACTGTTACCTTCATTGATCGCAGCATCTGTTTGGATGAAAGACTCTATTCCTTGTTGATAAACACCAAGTGTACGGGCTTTAGCACTTACAATACCAGCCGTTACCGTAGATGTTAAGTTAAAAGGATTACCCACAGCAAGCACCCATTCTCCTACCTTTAGAGCATCAGAATCACCAACAGGCAAAGTGGGTAAATCTTCACCTTCAATTTTCACTAAAGCTAAATCCGTTCTAGGATCTGTTCCAATAACTCGTCCTAGAAAATCACGATTATCATTTAACTTGACACTGATTTCATCAGCTCCATCAATTACGTGATTATTAGTTACAATATAACCATCAGAAGAGATGATAACTCCAGAACCAAAACCTACACGTGACGGAGTTTGAACTCTTTGCTTGCTTCCTCTTTCATCATAACCAAAGAAAAAATCAAAAATATCAGGAGCTCGCTTATAGGTTTGAACCTTGGAATGCTGAATTGATTTAATATGAACCACTGCATGAAGAGAGTTTTCAGCAGCAACTGTTAAGTCAACTGGCTGTGCGGCAGCATTATTATAAGACGCCATACGCACTGTTGGACTATTTTCAAAAACATCATTAAAATTAGTACTCCGACTTATTGAGTTTTGTGAAGATTTATCCATTACTTTATAAGTAGTAATGCCAGCTACTCCAGCACTCAAAAGTACAATAGCACTTACACCTAAAAGATTTTTAAATATTCGTTTCATATATCAATAGCTTTATATGTTAATAATAAACTTCAATTTAACATTTAACAGTTAAACAAACAATTCTTTTTTAATGGCTGTTGTAATAACAAGGTTAATTTACTACCTTTTAACAGATTACCAAACCTAATTAACAGAACTTAATCGCTATTTATGGGGATTTATTAAAATCTTTATTCTTTATTTCTTAAAAACCCCCATAAATAAAGCCATATTTAAATAATACAGGATATATAGTTATCAATTTATCAACTTAAAAAGTTATTCTTTCATATTATTTATAACCCTAAATTCTCTTTAATAGGTGCAAAACCTATGCCAGAACTCATAGAACTGACAAAATATTAATTAGTACCTTTGTTAAAACCCTTTAGTTATCACATTGACAGAAATATTCCTATGATAAAGATTTTAGTTGTTGAAGATGAAGTTAGAGTAGCCGATCTTATAAAGAGAGGGCTAGAAGAAGTCGGATATAAAGTAGATGCAGCTTATGATGGACAACAAGGTTTAAATTTATTTCAGAACAATTCTTATCATATGATTATATCAGATATAATTCTCCCTCACATAAGTGGCTTTGAACTATGTCAAAAAATCAGACTCATAGATAAAAATATCCCTATTTTAATGCTTACAGCACTAGGAACTACCGATGATAAATTAGAAGGTTTTGATGCAGGTGCAGATGATTATATGGTCAAGCCATTTGATTTTAGAGAACTAGATGCCCGCATCAAAGTATTGTTAAAAAGAGGATTAGAGAAAGGAAGTAGTCAACCATCAGAAATATCCTACTCTGATTTAACCATCAATTTAAATACGAAAGAAGCCTCAAGAAAAGGAAAACTAATTAAGCTATCTCCGAAAGAATACAACTTATTACTTTTTATGATTAAAAACCCAGAACGAGTTTTATCTCGCATTGAAATTGCCGAAAAAGTATGGGATACACATTTTGATACAGGTACTAATTTCATAGATGTTTATATCAATTATCTGAGAAACAAGATAGATAAGCCTTTTGATACTAATCTGATACACACCAAACCAGGTATGGGTTTCATTTTTACTGATAAACTATGAAGATAAGAAATATTCTTGCACTTAGATTTACAAGTGCTACAGCTATTGTTTTACTTATTATATTAGGCTCCATTTACTTCTTTTCAGAACAAAGTAGATATAAAGAGTTCTATAGAGATTTAAAAAGAGAAGCTATAACCAAAGCGAATCTTTTTCTTGACAATAGAGTGGATGCTAAAACTATGCAATCTATCTATCTCAATAACAGAGAGTTTATCAATGAAGTAGAAGTTGCCATCTACAGCAAGGAAGGAAAGCTTTTATATCACGATGCTATTGAAATTGACATTGTAAAGGAAACCCCTTCTATGATACAACAAATTATAGAAAACAAAGAGCTTAAATTCAACGAAAACAAATATGAAGCCGTAGGTCTTGTCTACTCTTTTAACAACAAAGACTACATCATTACAGCTGCGGCTTATGACGGCTATGGCCATTCCAAACAAGCTTCATTACAACTCATTTTACTTATCTCTGCCTTCATAGGACTAGGACTATTGCTTATCTTAGGATATATATTTGCAAAAAACGCCTTAGCTCCAGTCTCTAAAATAGTAGAAGAAGCAGAGCGTATCACTGCTTCAAATCTTGATTTAAGAATACCAGTAAATAATCCTAAAGATGAGCTTGGAGAGCTATCAATGACCTTCAACAACATGCTAGATCGACTAGAACAAGCATTTGAATCCCAAAGGCAATTTATTAGTAACGTATCTCACGAATTGCGTACACCTATGGCTGCACTAACTGCCGAACTCGAAATAGCTCTATTGAAAGAAAGGAATACGGATGAGTACAAAAAAGCGATAGAATACGCTTTAAATGACACCAAGGAAATTACAAAGTTATCATCAGGATTACTCGATTTAGCTAAGGCTAGCTATCAACCCGAACAAATTAAAATGTCCAATGTACGTTTCGATGAACTCCTTTTGGATGCTCGAAACTTAGTTATCAAAGCCAATCCGGACTATAAAGTAGAACTTATTTTTGAGCAGATTCCCGAAGATGAACGTTTCATAACAGTTTACGGTAATAGTTACCTGCTCAAAACAGCACTTGTAAACCTTATGGAAAACAATTGCAAATTCTCAAAAAACAAAAGTTCTATGGTACAGATAACATATTGGAATAATATGTCCATCGTGCGTTTATCAGACACAGGTATTGGTATTTCGCCATCAGACCTAGAACACTTATTTATACCTTTTTACAGAGGAAAAAATAAAAATTATGCCAAAGGCTATGGTATTGGAATGACACTCTGCCAGCAAATTGTACAAATACATAAAGGCCAACTTCAAATAAACTCAGAAGAAGGAGTAGGCACAACTTATCTTATTGAGATACCTCATATTTAACATCCTACATCAATTCTAATATCTTTCTAATAAGGATCTTTACCCTTCCCTTTTGGTTAATTGTACCTTTGATTCAATCCAAAGTATTAACCATTTAAAGTGAGTAAAGATGTGGAAAAGATTGAAAAAACAAGCAAAAACATCTCGCTTCAATGCTGAGAAAGTTTTTCTAGCTTCTGCTCAACCATTGCAGGAGGCTTATAACTACTTTAAGACTCACCCCTATGGTTTGGACAGAGAAGATGTTGATATTCGCCTAAAAATATATGGCGGAAATGAAATAGCCAATGAAAAGCCTACTCACCCATTAATATTATTCATCAGAGCTTTCATCAATCCTTTTATTGGTGTATTGATGGTATTGGCCATTATATCTATGATCATAGATGTCATCTTAGCTGATTCTGCAGAGCAAGATTGGACAAGTGTTATCGTCATTACAACGATGGTAATGCTTAGTGTAATTCTGAAGTTCTCACAAGAATGGAAATCCACTAGAGCCTCTGAGGCACTGCGTAAAATGGTTACTAATACAGCTTCGGTGTATCGTAATGGTGCAACACAAAGCCAAGAGGTAGATATGAAAATGCTGGTACCTGGGGATGTTATTTACCTTTCTGCGGGTGATATGATACCTGCAGATGTACGAATAATAGAGTGTAAAGACCTTTTTGTTAGTCAGTCGTCACTCACTGGAGAGTCAAATGCTGTAGAAAAGCATACCATTATTCAAGAGGATACAACCAAAAGAGGAAGTGTTATTGATCTCGATAATATTTGCTTTATGGGATCAAATGTTATCAGTGGGTATGCTAAAGCAATTGTTATTCAAACAGGAAATGACACATACCTAGGTACCCTAGCAAAAACGATTACTGGAATAAGAGCACAAACTGCCTTCGACAAAGGGGTTAATAACGTAAGCTTCTTATTGATTCGATTTATGATTGTGATGGTACCTTTTGTATTTCTAGTTAATGGTATTACGAAAGGAGACTGGTTTGATGCTTTCTTATTTGCCATATCTATTGCTGTAGGTTTAACACCCGAAATGTTACCCATGATTGTAACAGCCAATTTATCGAAAGGGGCAGTGACTATGGCCAAGAAAAAAACCATTGTTAAAAACCTGAACTCTATTCAGAATTTTGGCGCAATGAATATCCTCTGCACAGACAAAACAGGTACGCTAACGAGAGATCAGATTGTTTTAGAAAAACACTTGTGTGTAGATGGTAGTAATGATATTGATGAAAGAGTTTTGAGACATGCTTATTTTAATAGCTACTTCCAAACTGGGTTACGCAATCTGATAGATAGAGCTATTTTATCGCATGTAGAAGAGCTTAAACTTCACTATGCAAAAGACAATTATAAAAAAGTAGATGAAATACCTTTTGATTTTGTAAGAAGGAGACTATCTGTCATCATAGAAGATAAAACAGGTAAGCGACAAATTATAACAAAAGGAGCTATTGAGGAAATGTTGTCTATCTGCTCACACGTGGAATTTAAGGGACAGATTTGTGATTTTTCTGAAGATTTAAAAATAGAAGCCTTAAAAGTATGTAAAGAGCTCAACTATGAAGGAATGAGGGTTCTTGCTGTGGCACAAAAAAGCTGGGTAACTAAAGATCATGATTTTGCTGTAGAAGATGAAAATGGAATGGTACTTATAGGCTTTCTAGCTTTTCTTGATCCTCCTAAACCTTCTACTGTAGATGCCATAGAAAAACTTCATAAGCATGGAGTAGAAGTTAAAGTTTTATCAGGAGACAACGAGGCTGTAGTAAAAACAATATGTAGACAAGTAGGAATAGATACCACTTATTCTTTAAATGGTTTGGATGTAGAAAAGCTGACAGACAATGAATTAAAAGATAAATTGGAAGCTACAACTATTTTCTCTAAGCTAACCCCCATGCAGAAAACAAGAATTATAAAACTGTTGCAAGAAGAAGGAAATACAGTCGGTTTTTTAGGAGATGGCATTAATGACGCAGCGGCATTAAGACAATCAGATGTAGGAATATCTGTTGAAAATGCAGTAGATATAGCAAAAGAAAGTGCTGATATTATTCTATTAGAAAAAGATCTAATGGTTCTAGAAGATGGAGTTATCGAAGGAAGAAAAACTTTTGGTAATATTATGAAGTATATTAAAATGACGGCTAGTTCTAATTTTGGAAATATGTTTAGCGTAATGGCTGCAAGTGCCTTTTTACCATTCCTTCCTATGCTACCCATTCATCTACTTGTTCAAAACCTACTTTATGATATATCTCAAACTACTATTCCCTTTGATACGATGGACTCGGAATACCTAAGAACACCTAGAAA
>NZ_DYYK01000007.1:0-5190 GCF_020741705.1 Bacteroides coprosuis | reverse complement strand
TTGCTACCCTCTATTAATACACAAGTAGGTGCTGGTTTAAGTTTTGGAAATAGCCGTGACTACACTACGCAAGCCATGACGACCAATAATACTTTTAGTAACCAATATCAGATAACAGCTAGTTTGATGCTTTTTGACGGATTAAGTAGCATCAACAGATTGAAAATGGCTCGTGTAAATACTGCAAAAAGTAGAAATCAGTTTCAAAACATAAAAGATATGTTGAGTTATGAAGTAGTAGAAGCATACCTCAATGTAGCCTACTTTGATGAAACCATATCTCTAGCTCAAAAGCAAGTAGCAACGAGTATAGCAAACCAAAAGAAGTTGGAACGTATGGAAGAGTTGGGCATGGTAAGTATTGTAGAGATAACCGAAGCCAAAGCTAAGTTGGCAGAAGATAAATACTTCCTTACTCAGCAAGAAAACTTGAAGAAGATAGCTGTTATCCTCCTTAAAGAAAAACTTAATTATCCACTAGATAAAGATTTGTATATAAAAGGAGTAAATGGTTTATATACCGTGAATATAACCTTAGAGTCTGCTAGTGATATTTTTGCTGAAGCCATACAGTATCTACCTCAAGCCTTGATTGCACAAAATAGTGTAGATGCCGAGAAAATGGCATTTCGCAGTGCTAAAGGTTCGTGGTATCCTCGCATTTCTATGAATCTAGGATCGAGTACCAACTACTTTAAGTATCTCAATAAAACAGTAGAGAGTGATAGTAAGTGGAGCTATAGTGATCAGCTAAAAGATAATCGGGGAGAGTTTATTCAGTTTAATTTTTCCTTTCCCATTTTCACGGGTTTTAGTAGAACTACCAATCTGCGTAGAGCAAAAGCCAATTTTGCAATAGCTAGATATGAGCAAGAAAATACCTTTAGCAAAATATATAGAGATATAGAACAAACAATTGCAGATGTGAATGGGCAAGTAGATGATTACCACCAAGCACTTGAGCAAGAAGAAGCAATGCTTGCAGCACATCAAGCCAATGTAAAAAAACATCAGGAGGGTTTGATAGATCCTATCCAACTCAGTATAAGTGCCAACCGATTACTACAAGCGCAAGTAGCTAGTATGAAGTCTTATCACACATATGTGCTTAAACTAAAGCTTTATCAATATTACAAGGGAATACCTTATACCGAACAGAACTAATTATAGCAAAAATAACAGGCAATGGATATACAACTAAAGAAGAAAAAATTCAAAAAGAAATACATCTTGTGGGGATTGGTAGGATTGCTTTTCTTCCTCTTTATGGGTTGGTTGATTTTGGGAAATCACAATCGAAAGTTCAAGGTGAAAGCAGAATACCTTACTATCAATGAGGCAATAGCTGGAGAGTTCAACAACTATATCCGCATAAGTGGACAAGTACAGCCCATCAATACCATTCAACTGAGTGCTATTGAAGGTGGAATAGTAGAAGAGAAACTAGTTGAGGAGGGCAGCATGGTAAAATCGGGAGATATCATTGTACGGTTGAGTAATCCCAACCTCAGTTTGAGTATTTTGGATAGTGAGGCTCAGCTTGCCGAAAAGCAAAACTTCCTTAGAAATACGCAAGTTACTATGGAACAAGAGCGACTAAGACTTCGTCAAGAAAAACTCCAACTCGATTTGGATGTTGATCGTAAACGACGGAGATATGAGCAGTATAACCGATTATATTCTGAGAGATTAGTCTCGAAAGAGGAATATATTCAGGCTAAAGAAGATTATGATTTCGCCGTGCGAGGAAGAGAATTGGTTATGGATCGGCAAATGCAAGATTCTATCTACCGAGGTATTCAGGTGGAAAATATGGAAGAAAGCTTACATAATATGCGCAGAAATATGCACTTAGTGAGACAACGTAGTGATAATTTAAACATAAAAGCTCCTGTAGATGGTCAGTTGGGGTTACTCGATATTGAAGTCGGACAAAATGTAGTTTCGGGTTCTAAAATTGGACAAATAAGTGTACTTTCAGACTTTAAAGTTGAGGCTCTAATAGATGAACACTATATAGATCGAGTGAAATCGGGTTTAGATGCTAGTTTTGAGCGACAAGAAACAGAGTATGAATTGCGAGTACGCAAGGTATATCCTGAGGTTAGAGAGAAGCAGTTTAAAACGGATTTTGTGTTTGTAGGCGAACGTCCTAGTAATATTCGTACAGGGCAAACCTATTATATCAACCTACAATTGGGGCAACCCTCAGAAGCTATTCTTGTTCCCCGAGGTGCATTTTATCAAGCTACAGGAGGGCAATGGATATTTGTAGTTTCGCCCGATGGCAAAAGAGCAGTAAGAAGAAAAGTTAGTATAGGTAGGCAGAACCCTGTTTATTATGAAGTAACTGGTGGACTAGAGTCTGGAGAAAAAGTAATAACCTCTACTTATGCTGATTATGAGCAAGTAGATGAATTAATTATTGAATAACTAAAAACACAAACAGCGATACTATGAAAGCTATATTCAGAAACTTTATATACGTGCTCAAGCGCTTTGCAACTTCGAGCTTGATAAACTTCTTAGGTTTAACAGGAGCAATAACCGTCTTCTTGGTTTGTATGATCCAAGTGAGATACGATTACACATACAATCATAACATTGAAAGAGGGGATGACATTGTCATGGCTTATCTTACTGAAACTGAAACAGGAGAGAATTCTTTATTAATAAGTACTCCACTGGCCCAACGGATTGCCAATTCTTCTGCTGCTGTTGAAAAATATACGCTCATACATCATTTTACTTATCCCTTTAAAATAGATGAAAATTTAGTTGAGATAGAGTTGAATAAGGTTAAACCCGATTTCTTAGATCTATTTCAACCCGAAGTATTACATGGTGATGCTCGATTAGGTCTTGAGGAGGGTACTCATGCTCTTATTACAGAGAGTGAAGCTCTAAGAATTTTTGGAAAATCAAATGTTGTTGGAGAAGTTATAAAACCCTACTTTGAAAGCAATGAAAGTGTGAAAGAGTCCATATATACCATTGAGGCTGTTGTGAAGGATTTCCCTGATAACTGTAGTTTAAATAATGGATTATACATTTACCAAGAAGAGTTTGATTACTCTGAATTTAGCTTTTTAAGTTACTTTTTAATCAAGCCAGAGCATGTTCCGTCCTTACAAGAGACTGTGAATAGTAAAGAGTTTTGGGGAGAAGGAGAGCAGGACTACTCAAAGACTGCTATTAATTTCATTTCATTCACGGATTATCCACAAGACGCTAAGTTTGGGAATATTCGTCCTCGCTTAATCTCGTTTTTTGTTGTGGGCGTAATTGTATTGCTGATAGCCTATATCAATTTTATAAACTTCTCGCTCACTACAGCTCCTTCACGTATCAAAAGCTTAAATATTCATCGGGTATTAGGACTTAGCAAGAGGTATCAGCAGTGGGTTATTATTACAGAATCTGTGTTGTTTACTCTTTTAGCTTTCTTGCTGAGTCTATTCTTGGTCTCAGTATTAGCAAATTCTGATTTATCTGTATTCTTCAAAGCGAGCCTTGTTTTATCTAATAATACAAGTACTTTACTAGCTTGTGGCTTGTTGTTATTGTTGCTAAGTTTAGCCGCAGGTTACTATCCAGCATGGTACGCCACCTCTTTTAAAGAAATCGAAGCCCTAAAAGGAGGTAGTTTGAATGTCATTAACAGTAAAAAGATACGAGAAACTCTGTTGTTGTTCCAATTGTGTATAGCGTGTACACTACCTATTGTAACGGGTTTTATATATCTGCAATATAACTATATGTTGAATTACGAATGGGGCTTGGAGAAAGAAAATATAGTGTACTTCAATACCGAGAGGATAGATGAACCTTTTGATACCCTTATTAATAATTTAAAAGAAAATCCTGCCATTATAGATTATACTAGTGCTCGATTTGTACCCGGAAATGTACAGATGGGGTGGGGAAGAAACTGGAGAGATAAATCGGTTTCCTTAAAAGCATGGCCTGTATATCCCAACTTCTTAACATTCTTTGGTATAGATATTGTAGAAGGAGAAAATTTTCCCTCTGCCGAAGATGGAACTGCTCGTCTTATATTCAATCAGAAATTTGCAGATACGTATGCCAGCGATAAAAGTCCTATCGGAGAAGAATTCCCAGGATTCGACTCTAATCTTCCCATCTGTGGAATAGCTGAAAATGTCAACTTTGAATCTTTGCATAGAGAGATAGAGCCGATGGCATTCGTGACCCTTGATTTTCAGAACAAAGGTATCATCTTTTTGAAGATTGCTAAGGGTGCTTCGCTTCGAGAAGTGATACCTTGGATAGAGTCGGTGATCAATGAAAAGGTATTAGGCTCTGTGTCGGTACAATTCTTAGAACAGAAACTCGATGATCTTTATTCCAAAGAGAATAATGAAGCAAAACTGATAACTGCATTTTCTATCATCATCTTGCTCATCACGATGATGGGGGTGTATGGTTTGGTCAGTTTTAATGTGAAGTATAAAGAGAAGGAGATAGCCTTACGCAAAGTAAACGGAGCTACAGAGAACCAGATTGTGGTGATGCTCAATAAAAGTCTGCTATACATTTTCGGTGTAGCTTATATCATAGCCATTCCCTTATCGTATTGGTTATCTAAAAAATGGATTGATCAGTTTGCTTATCGCATAGAGATGCACTGGTGGGTGTTTGTTCTAGGAGGTTTCTTAGTCTTACTCATCACATTGCTTACAGTAAGCATTAAGAGTCGCCATGCCGCATTAAAGAATCCTATAAAATCACTTAAATCGGAATAAATCTATGAATAATCGGTTGAAATATATTTTCCGCTCCATCTTGAATAATGGAAAATCGTCTTTCTTCAAACTAATAACATTGAGTATTGGCATCGCTATTGCATTGGTCTTACTTACTAAAGTATTCTATGTGCGTAGTTATGATTCCTTTTATCCCAATAAAGAACGAATTTATAGAGTAGAACCCATCTATACTCTATTAAGACAAGATGATACAGAAAAAAAACATTATGAAAAGATATCGGGTGGGGTTGTAGTTGGTATGGCCAATGAAATTAGTGGAGTAGAAGCTGGCACAAGGTTTATGCATTTAACTGTCGATGGTTTTCTTAAAACCGAAAAAGACAAAGAGTTAAAGGCAACTGCTCTATTGGGAGATGAGAATTTCTTTGATGTGCTGTATAGACCTATTATTCAAGGAGAT
>NZ_DYYK01000006.1:0-6002 GCF_020741705.1 Bacteroides coprosuis | reverse complement strand
TGGATATAGGTTTGCTTTCTTGTGGCTGAGGTGTTTTTTGGAGTGAGATAGACTATAAGGTGAGATACCCCTAACTCTTGTGCATTTGTTGAAGCATCAATCACAGTACTATGATACTTTTCTCTCGGATTGTATTTTTCTGCATCACTCTCTAAGCAAAAAGCTTCGCAAATTAGCCAATCCGATTTTCTTACATATTGAGCTGTTTTAGCATTATAAGGTTCATCTCCTAAGCAACTTACAATTTGTCTGTTGGGAAGTACTGTTTTAAAGCCAAACTGCTTGAGCTTTACGGAATAAATATCGAAAAAAGTAAAATCACATCCCTGAATAGATACTTCTTCACCGTTTTCAACAGCTTGGAAGAAGATGCGCTTATCTATCTTATCGGTAAATTTTAAGGGGAGAGTTTGCATACAAGCATAGCGTATAAAGTCGATCACTTCTTGATGTCCATACACCGTAAAGTTTCCTTTATAAATGCCATCATGCATATAAAGTCCTATAAATCGAATTACCCAAATAGCACCTAGCACGTGGTCGGAGTGATTGTGTGTTACAAACATATTCCGAATTGAAGTAATGGGAATATTCGCTTTTTCACATTGAGAAATAATGCCGTTTCCACCACCACCATCTACTAAGAAATATTCTTCTCCTTGCTGGATAGCAAAACAAGCATTGTATAATTTGGTGGCAAAAGCATTCCCTGTACCTAAAAAGACTAAACGATTCATAAGCTTAATGTTGTTTGTATTCCCCTCAAAAGTATAGGAAATAATTGGAATATAAAGCTCTATTTTTTTTGGAATTGCACTCACATAGTGCATTATTTGCATTATTTTGACCTATGTGGGTGCAATAATTAAGTGTTTCTTTATTCTTAAATCTGTTTTACTCCTTGATTACAGATCTTCATTACTCCAATACAGAAAGTGAGAGGTGTTTTATTAGGATGTGTATTACCTATAATATGAAGTTACTTATTCTCTTCAATAAATAACCTCATTTCATTGATCATCATATCAACAATTCTAGAAGTTTCTGTAGAATCTATTAGGCTAAAAGTAGATAGGTTAGAGAAATCAGATAAAATCATTTTATCCTTTTGATTGAAACTAAAATCTCTGTGTTCATTCTTCTCATTTTCATGATGTATTCCCATAGTGAACCCTTGACCGTCATTCGATATATAGAATACCTTATTATAGAGGGTGAAATGAATTCTAAGTCCTCTTATAGAGTTGTTATGAGTCTTGGAGGTAATTTTTTTTTCAGTTAATCCTTCAACAAGAGTTTCAAATTCTTTTTCTAATTTTTCAGTGAGTAGGGTATAAAACTCATGAACTGTATGCCATTTAATATGCTTGAATTGTGTTAAAACCAATTTCTCTTTTGCGGGCATAGATTTTGGGTCTTGACACCAAAATCTATGAGCGATATCTCTGTTTTCTAGTTTTATTGTATTCTTTAATGCTAAGGCTAATTTATAGTTGTTGGTAATACTATAAATAAGGGTGAGATATTGCTGTATAGCTAGTCTAAGTTCACTGGTAAGATCCTCATTGAGACATAACTTTAGCCATTTTGGTATATGCTTTATATAACTGATATTTAAGCAGGATACTGTAAAGTTCTTCTTGAAACTAGGATCCTTTCCGTCTAGAGTTAGATACACTAAGTAGATATTCCTATCGGGATTCTTCTTGTGTCTAGACTTATAATAAACCATTAATTGGGGAGTAACTTTCTCCCCTTCCTTTTTGTTAGAATCGGATGCAAAAATTTTATTCTCAATTATGATTTCACTGTTACTACTCTTATTTATGATAAGTATATCTATGTCCTCTTTTTCTTTCTTTTCTTCTTCCGTGGGATACACTGTAATGGAGCTAGTATCAATGGAGTGAGTATCGAAAGGTTTTAACTCTATTGTACTCAAGAATAATTCAAGAAAAGTAGTACCTTTTTTATGACTAGCATCAGGATTTAGCAAAAAGGAGATAAATCGAGAATGGAGTCTTCTTTCATCTGTTTTATGATGCATCGCAGTGAAAACATTGAACTTTTCTTGCTCAAATAATTTATGATCTTCACAAATACCTGTTACTAAATTTTTATATTCTCTGTCCATAGTAATGTGTTAGGTGTAATTTTAAAAATAGATTTTCTCCTTGCTACAGCTTTCCACCAATCCCCTTAAACTTTTCTACAAAAGCACTTACCTTTTGGAATATTCTTTGTTTTATGGTTAGGTACTTAGGATTTAGTGGGCTCATTCTAGGTAAAACGGCATTGAGTTCGGTACCATTTTCTGTAGCAAACTCTCGTTTTAAGGAAGAGATAATGTAGCGTTTAGCTTCCTCTTCATTGAGATTCTCTTCGGCTATTAATTCTGTAGCTTCTGTTTTCTGTTTCTCTTGTGCATATTCAAAGAATGATTGTATGATACTTGTTTTATCTTGAATAGAATTTAGGTCGGTTGCATGTATAAAATCGACTACTAAGCTCTCTTTGGCTCTATTGCCAATACTGGCACGTATCACTCTACGAATTTCTTCAACTAGTGAGTCTTTATCTTTGGTTTGTTTGTTGTTCTCAAAGATCAACTCTAGGATATAATCCAAATTGATTTCTTGAGATTTAAGCAAATCTACTTCAAACACCACATCATCCCAGTCTATCTTTGATTCTTCTGCTTCTTTGCCTTTTCGTTCTTGTCTGAGCCAGTCGCGAATATCGTTGTAGGTAGAACGATAATCTTGAATAGTTCGTTCTGCGGGAACCTCAATGTCCTGCATGGTTGCTATATCTTCATCGGTAAGGAAATGAGCTTCTTTAAAGGCTTCAACCTCTTGAGCATCGTCTTTGTTTATGGCTTGAAAAGCTTTGAGATGGGTAAACTCATCGTAGTTTTGTAGGATGTTTTCTATGCGTAAGTACTCCCCAAATAGTTTAGAAAACTCTTTTTTATCTTCCTCTCGGTCTATTACTTCTGGATCGGGGAATTTCTCTTTCAGTTCTTTCACTACCTCAATATAACCTCTGCGAGCTTTGCCTGAGGCTATATCGGTGAACCCGTCTAAGTACTCTTTATAACTCTTTTCAAGGACTACGTTTTTGGTGTTTTTATCTCCAAACAAGGTAATCGCATCTACCGTAGCTTGTTCTAAATCTCTGAAAGTTACAATGTTTCCAAAGGTTTTAGTCGCATTGTAAATACGATTGGTACGCGAAAAGGCTTGCATCAATCCATGGTATCGCAAGTTCTTATCTACAAACAAGGTATTGAGTTTAGGTGCATCAAAGCCCGTAAGAAACATACCTACCACAATCAATAAATCAATCTCTTTGTCTTTTACTCGTTTGGCTAAGTCGCGATAGTAGTTTTGAAACTCGTCGCTACCCACACCATAACTTGTTTTAAATAGAGCATTGTAGTCGTTGATGGCTTTATCCAGAAACTCTTTGGAGCTAGTATCTAAGGCTGAAGGTTCAAAGGTTTCATCTACAATTGTACCTATGGCATTTTGCTCTTCATTGGGGGCGAATGAGAATATGGTAGCAATTTTTAGAGGCTTGTCACTCTTCTCTTGCAAACGGCAGAACTCTTCATAATAACATTTTGCTGCATCTACACTGCTAACTGCAAACATGGCATTGAAACCCTGGTTACTGCCTTGATTGCGGTGCGTTTTTATTCTAAAATTATCGAGTATATACTGAGAAATCTCTTGAATACGAGCAGGGTGGAGTAGTGCTTTCTTGTTTTCTGCCGCACTTAGCTTTTCTAAATCTTGTTCGGTTTCTATTCCTTTGAATCGAGGGCGAACATTATTATAATCCACTTTGAATTTGAGTACTTTCTCATCTCTGATGGCATCAGTAATGACATAAGAGTGCAACTCTCTGCCAAATACACTAGCTGTGGTTTCTGATCCTAAAGCATTTTCGGGAAAGATGGGAGTTCCTGTAAAACCAAACTGATAATACTTCTTGAATTTTTTCTTCAGGTTCTTTTGAGCTTCACCAAATTGTGAACGGTGTGCTTCATCAAAGATAAAGACCACTTGCTTTTGATAAATCGCCAAATTGCTTTCGCTTTTTATCAAGTTATTGAGCTTTTGAATAGTGGTAACTATGATTTTATTGTCATCCTTGGCTATGTTTTCTTTTAGCCCTGCGGTGTTCTTTGAGCCGTTTACACTATCGGGAGAGAAACGTTGGTACTCCCTCATGGTTTGGTCATCGAGGTCTTTACGGTCTACTACAAAGAATACTTTATCTATAAAATCGAGTTGGGTAGCCAAGCGAGCTGCTTTAAAGCTAGTCAGCGTTTTTCCTGAGCCCGTAGTGTGCCAAATGTATCCTCCACTCTCTAGGGTAGACCAACTTTTAGCCTGATACGCACTTTTAATTTTCCACAATATTCTCTCTGTTGCAGCAATCTGGTACGGCCGCATGATGAGGAGTGTGTTGCTGATATCGAAAACCGAATACGTGAGCAATACATTTAAAAGGGTTCGCTTCTCAAAAAAGGTAGCTGTAAAGTCTTTTAGGTCTTTTATTAACGTGTTATCTGCCCGTGCCCAATTCATAGTGAAATCAAAACTGTTTTTATTTCGTTCTACGGTATTGGCAAAGTAGCGGGTATCGGTACCATTGGAGATTACAAATATCTGTATGTATTTATAGAGTGATTTATCACTGTTAAAGCTCTCTTTGGTATAGCGATGTACTTGGTTAAAGGCTTCACGAATGGCAACTCCTCGTTTTTTTAATTCAACTTGCACCAAGGGCAAGCCGTTTACGAGTAGGGTTACATCATAGCGATTGGCATGTGTGCCCGTTTGTTCAAACTGGGAAATCACTTGCACTTTATTACGAGCTATGTTCTTTTTATCTACCAAGTAGATGTTTTGAATATGTCCGTCGTCAAACACAAAATCGTAGATGTAATCATCGTGTATTTTGCGGGTTTTCTCAACGAGGTTATCGCTGGGTTTGTCTAAATATTCTTCTACATAACGTGCCCATTCGCTATCGGTAAACTCCATTTCGTTGAGTGCTTGTATCTGCTTACGCACATTGGCAAGCATAGCCCCAACGGTAGTTAGGTTTGTTACTCGTTCATAACCTTGATTTACGAGGTCTTGTATCAACTCTTGTTCCAAGGCGGCTTCCGATTGATAAACAGTAGCTGCTTCATTCACCACGGAGTCTTTGGTATATTTATCTAGAACGATGAAGTTCTTCGATTCTGCTATGGGTGTATATTCTGTCATGTTGTTTTTCATTTATCCTTAGGAAAGGAAAGTAATAAATCTCGGTAATATTCGTACTGCTTTTCTCTTAGTTCTATTTCTCGGGGCAACCCTTCGCTGATGGAGCTAGTGAGGGTGTCGAATTTATCTAAGATGGAGACAATTCGAGCTTGTTCTTCGAGAGAGGGGATGGGGATTTTTGTTAATTGTAGTCCCCTGGCATTTATTGCTGAAATTTTCCCTGAAGAAATATGTCTTTTAATTTGGTCGTGATATTGTTTCGTGCGTGTAAAATAAGCTACATATTTGGGGTTTAATGGGCTCTTAAATGAAAAACAAGCATCATGGATTACAACACTTTTATCACCCAACCAAGCTGTACCCATACCAATATCTTCAATAGTCTCTCCTGCAGCAACAATAATAACTGTATTCTTTTTAGCTACTCTTAATTTCTTCCTTTCAACTAGAATTTCACTGAGAAAAGATTTACTTTTATTAGCCCAAGTTCCATAATAAGTGTACATTTCTCCATAATGGATACAAGGAGTTCCTTCTGAAATCATATCACTTTTCACGAATCGTTTTCCTCTTTGAAACTCTCCAACTTCTCCCAACGTCTTCCACTCAACCTCGTCTTCCTCAAAAGTAAGTAGTTGTTCACGGTAATACTCGTACTGCTTTTTACGGGCTGTAAGCTCTGCTGTAAGCTCTGCTGTAAGCTCTGCTGTAAGTTCG
>NZ_DYYK01000005.1:0-5768 GCF_020741705.1 Bacteroides coprosuis | reverse complement strand
ATGCAAAGATAGGTATATTTTCTATACCTGCAAATTCTAGAGTAAAAAATATAAATAAATTTCAAACCACAGTTTTTCAGTATCATTATGCACTGCGTATAAATATACACATCAAAAATCAGACAATTATATGAAATCAAACTAACACAGAGTATTAATAAGGCTATAAATACCTTTAAACAAATAGAATAAGATATTTTTAGCCACAATTTAAAATCAAAAAGTCCTACTCTTGGATTATTGTATAAATATATTTATTATTACATAAATAATTAATTTTCCAGTAAAAATAGTTTGTTTATCCAATATTTTGCATATTTTTGCAAGGTAGTTAGAATAATTATACAGAGATGAAAAAGAAAGAAGATCGTTTAGATGCCATTAAAATGATTATTTCTAGTCAAGAAATAGGCTCGCAAGACGAGATGTTGACAGAATTAAAAAATCAAGGTTTCCAACTAACTCAAGCTACCCTATCAAGAGATTTAAAACAATTGAAGGTAGCTAAAGCGGCAAATATCAATGGTAATTACGTATACGTATTACCTAATGACATTATGTACAAAAGACCTACAGATTTGAACCCTACAGAAATGCTAATGCATACAGGATTTATATCATTAGATTACTCTGGGAATATTGCTGTTATCAAAACAAAACCAGGATATGCAAGTAGCATGGCTTACGACATTGACAACAGAATTTATGATAACATCTTAGGAACAATAGCTGGAGACGACACTATCATGCTCATCCTAAAAGAGGGTGCAAGCCACTATGACATAGGTGAATTTCTTTCTCAAATCATCCCTAATATTAAATATTAATAGTATTAGTTTTTAGTGAAATGGATAATAGCCAAATTGATGTAATGGTCGCAGATGCTTCTCACGAAGAATTTGTAGATACCATTTTAGACACAATTGCCGATGCAGCAAAAGTAAGAGGCACCGGAATTGCCAAGCGTACTCACGAGTACATTGCGCAAAAAATGAAAGAGGGCAAAGCAATTATCGCCCTCCAAGGTGATGAATTTGCTGGATTCTGCTATATTGAAAGTTGGGGAAACAAACAATACGTAGCAAATTCAGGGCTAATCGTTGTTGAAAAATTTAGAGGACACGGATTAGCTAAACGCATTAAAAAAGCAGCATTTACTTTATCTAGGCTGCGATGGCCTAATGCAAAAATTTTTGGTCTTACAAGCGGCGGAGCAGTTATGAAAATCAATACAGAACTAGGCTATGTCCCAGTACCTTTTTCAGATCTTACTGATGACGAATCATTTTGGAAAGGTTGTGAAGGTTGTAAAAACCATGATATACTAGTTCGAACAGAAAGAAAATACTGTATTTGTACAGGTATGTTATTTGATCCTAGCAGACCCAAAAAGACAATCGAGGACGACATAGATTTTAATCCAGAAATTTAAAACACTCAATTAGTTATGAAAAAGAAAGTAGTATTAGCATTTAGTGGAGGTTTAGACACATCTTTCTGTGCCATGTATTTATCTAAAGATCTTGGCTATGACGTTTATACAGCCATTGCGAACACAGGAGGATTTGACGAAGAAGAACTTAAAACAATAGAGGAAAAAGCATATAGACTAGGAGCAAAAGGACATGTTACTCTCGATGTCACTCAGGAATATTATGACAAGAGTATCAAGTATATGATATATGGAAATGTATTACGTAATGGCACATATCCTATATCAGTTAGTTCTGAACGTATATTTCAAGCAATTGCCATAGCCAACTACGCCAAAGAGATTAACGCAGATGCTATAGCCCATGGAAGTACTGGTGCAGGAAACGATCAAATTCGTTTTGACCTAACTTTTGATGTACTAGCTCCTAATATAGAAATCATAACTCCTACAAGAGATATGGTATTAACCCGTGAATATGAAATCAACTATCTTAAAGATCATGGGTATGAAGCCGATTTTGTGAAAATGGAGTATTCTATAAATAAAGGACTTTGGGGGACTTCTATTGGAGGAAAAGAAACACTCCAAAGTGATCAAACACTTCCCGAAGAAGCATATCCTTCTCAAATCACTAAAAAAGAACCCGAAGAACTAACTCTAACTTTTACGGAAGGTGAAATATCAGCTGTAAATGGGAAAGAGATTCACGATAAAGTTCTAGCTATTAATACGATTGAAAAAATAGCGAACCAATTCGGTATTGGGAGAGACATGCATATTGGTGACACAATAATAGGAATTAAAGGTCGTGTGGGGTTTGAGGCCGCAGCACCTATCTTAATTATTAATGCACACAAAATGTTAGAGAAGCATACTCTTACTAAATGGCAACTTTATTGGAAAGACCAAGTAGGCACATGGTATGGTATGTTTCTTCATGAAGCTCAATATCTAGAGCCTGTAATGAGAGACATAGAGGCAATGCTTACCTCTAGCCAGAAGAATGTTAATGGAACCGTGAAAATAATACTTCGTCCTTATTCTTTCACTCTTGTAGGCGTTGACTCTAAGTTTGATTTAGTAAAAACAGACTTTGGCGAATATGGAGAAGTACAAAAAGGATGGACTGCCGAAGACGCAAAAGGATTTACTAAAATATTATCAACTCCTTTGAGAGTTTATTATACGAATCAGAAAAAGAACGGAAAAGAAATTTAAAGTATTTACTTAAGTTATGATAAAAGCAGGAATAGTTGGTGGTGCTGGTTACACTGCTGGAGAATTAATCAGACTTCTAATCAATCATCCAGAAGCAGAAATAGCATTTATTCACAGTTCTAGCAATGCAGGAAATAGAGTAGCAGACATTCATTCAGGCTTATATGGAGAATGTGATTTGATCTTCACCGATAAACTACCTTTTGAAGAGATAGATGTATTATTCTTTTGTACAGCTCATGGAGATTCCAAAAAATTTCTGGATACTCATAAAGTACCTGAAAGCTTGAAAATTATAGATCTATCTATGGATTTTAGATTAAAATCGGAGGATAATAAATTCCTTTATGGTCTGCCTGAGCTAAATAGAAGAGCTATCTGCAAATCGCAATTTATTGCTAACCCAGGTTGTTTTGCAACTTGTATCGAACTAGGCCTATTACCTTTAGCTAAACACTTGATGTTGAATGAAGATATTATGGTAAATGCTATTACAGGCAGTACAGGTGCAGGTGTTCATCCTAAACCAACCACTCACTTTAGCTGGAGGGATAATAACATGAGCATTTATAAGCCTTTTTCACATCAACATATTCCTGAGATAAAACAGTCTCTAGAGCAACTTCAAAATAGCTTTAATGTCGAAATTGATTTCATACCCTATCGTGGAGACTTCCCTAGAGGCATATTTGCTACGATAGTGGTAAAGACAAAAGTTGATATTGAAGAGATTAAACGCATCTACGACGAGTATTATGATAAAGATTCTTTCGTATTCATTGTAGAAAACAGCATTGATTTAAAAGAAGTTGTTAATACAAATAAGTGTCTGATTCACTTAGAAAAACATGGAGATAAACTTCTAATTGTCAGCTGCATTGATAACCTTTTAAAAGGGGCGTCAGGACAAGCTGTTCATAATATGAACTTGATGTTTAATCTAGAGGAAACTGTAGGTTTAAGACTAAAGCCTAGTGCTTTTTAATATAAGCTTATGAAATTATTTGATGTATATCCTTTATTCAATATAAACATAGTTAAAGGAGAAGGTTGTAAGGTTTGGGACGATGAAGGTGTAGAATACCTAGATTTTTATGGTGGACATGCTGTCATTTCGATAGGTCACTCACATCCTCACTATATTAAGGCTATTAGTTCGCAACTAAAACAAATCGGCTTTTACTCCAATTCTGTTGTCAACAGACTACAGCAGGAGTTAGCTTTAAGACTAGGCGGTATATCTGGTTATCACACTTATGCCCTATTTTTAGTCAATTCGGGAGCCGAAGCCAATGAAAATGCATTAAAACTAGCCTCTTTCCATACTAATAAAAAAAGAGTTTTAGCTTTTAAAAAAGCATTTCATGGCAGAACGTCACTTGCTGTAGAAACAACAGATAATCCTAGCATAATAGCCCCTATTAATAATAACAACCATGTTACTCACCTTCCCTTTAATGATATAGAAGCTTTTAAAACAGAGCTTAAAAAAGGAGATGTATGTGCAGTTATTATTGAGCCTATTCAAGGAGTAGGAGGCATACAAGTGGTATCGAATGAATTTATGCAAGAGATAAGAAAAGTGTGTACTGAAACAGGAGCTATTCTTATTTTGGACGAAATACAGTCGGGCTATGGACGTACAGGAAAGTTCTTTGCTCACCAATATGCTGATATTAAAGCAGATATTGTGACAGTAGCCAAAGGTATTGGTAACGGATTCCCTATGTCGGGAGTACTTATTAGCCCTATGTTTAAGCCCAAATATGGAATGCTTGGAACCACTTTTGGAGGCAATCATCTAGCATGTAGTGCAGCACTAGCAGTATTGGACGTATTTGAAGAAGAAAATTTAGTGCAAAATGCGGCTAAAGTGGGAACATTCCTTATGGAAGAACTTTCTAAAATAGCAGGGATAAAAGAAGTAAGAGGTAAAGGTCTTATGATCGGATTAGAATTTGAAGAACCCATCCAAGACTTACGAAAAAAACTTCTTTACGAAGAAAAAGTATTTACAGGTGTTAGCGGAACCCATGTTCTTCGCTTATTACCTCCCCTATGCATAACAAAAGATGATGCAAAAGACTTCATTAACCGACTTAAAAGAGTAATGAACTAATAGAAAACATGCAATAGACAAAAGGTGAATAGAGGAATTAAAGTACTTTACTCACCTTTTTCATTTTATATTTGTTATTAGATAAAACGAAAGAATATGAAAATTACAATCATTGGAACAGGAAATATGGGAGGTGCTATTGCCAAAGGGTTGGCATCTCAACCTATTAGTGAAATTTCTAAAATTTGCATAACTAATAGAAGTATTGATAAATTAGAAAAATTACACGCCGAATTTCCTAATTTAATAATTGAAGAAAAATCAGAGGAAGCAATTAAAGATGCTGACCTCATAATACTAGCTGTAAAGCCATGGATTGTAGAACCTATACTTCAAGAATTAAAGTTTTCACCCAACCAAATATTAGCCTCTGTAGCAGCAGGAATTACATTTAAGCAAATGGAGGAATGGTGTAAAGGAACACAAAGATTTTATCGTATTATACCCAATACAGCTATAACTTATCAGGCTAGTATGAATATTATAGCATCTTATAATACCAACCCAAAAGAGGATGATCTAATTTTATCCATTTTTAATCACTTGGGTAGTAGCATCATTATTCCTGAAAGTAAAATGGCTGCTGCCACTTCAATATCCTCATGTGGAATAGCATATTTATTTAAATACATTCAAGCTTCCATGCAAGCAGGTATTGAGTTAGGACTTACCTCTCAAGAAGCCATACAACTTACAGCACAAACAGCTATAGGAGCAGGCTCTATTTTCATTCAAGATAAGAATGCTCATCCCTCTGTTGAAATGGATAGAGTTTCAACTCCTGGCGGACTAACTATTAAAGGGTTAAATGAATTAGATAAAAAAGGCTTCCCCTCTGCTATTATCGAAGCTATCAAGAAAAGTATTTAATTCAAGTAAAGTAAAAAGGAATACTTTGAGATCAACCCTAAAAGTTAGATAAAAGAACTATCGGGATTCATGAAGAAGAAGTAACTCTTACATTCCAAAACTCTTTTTTAATAAAAAAACATTGTT
>NZ_DYYK01000004.1:0-15137 GCF_020741705.1 Bacteroides coprosuis | reverse complement strand
CAACTAAGAGGGGTTACAGATATTAGTTTCTTTCTATTTAGAGTGACTAAACTATTTGCTTAATAAGTTATCCCCCCAAGTTTTGCAGGTGACCCGATATACTTCTTGATGGAAAGTAAATCTGTAGACTTTAGATTGGAAAAGCAGTGATAATAAAAAAGGCTGATATAGGTATACTATCAGCCTTTCTTATTCTATTTTAACTGGAATAGAATATTTTACATGTCCAAGAAACAAAAAAGCAGTAAAGAATTAACTCTACTGCTTTTGGTGGGCCATCTAGGGATTGAACCTAGCACCTCCAGATTATGAGTCTGTTGCTCTAACCGACTGAGCTAATGGCCCTATGCAATGCTACTCTGAAGTAGCGAGTGCAAAAATAGTATATTCTATTTAATCATGCAAGAATTACATGACAAAATTCTTCTAAAATTTATATTTTCTTTTTGGATTCTTGGGGAACCATCCTTTTTTTACTCTTTCTTCTTGTTCAAATACTTCTTTAATAGTCCAAAATGAAGAAAAAGCAAAAACTCCTAAAAGAGAAGAAATTATAATGCTTTGTACAGCAATAGAAGCTACAACGCCTAAAATACCTAGGATTAAAAATATCCACCACGATTTTGTACCCCAGTAATATTCTGCTTTCACAACAATGGGATGAAATATGCCAATGATGAGAAATGTACATACACCAATGAATAATCCTGCTAATCTGTAGTCGTTTAAAAATTCTAGCATATTTATTCTTCAATTATAATAGGAACTTCTTTTTTAATGCTTTGTTCCAGTGAGATTAAAGTTTCAGTAGCTATTACTCCTGGTATCTGCTGCATTTTATTATTTAATAAATCCATTAGATGCTCGTTGTCTCTAGCATAAACTTTTGTAAGCATAGTATATGCTCCAGTAGTAAAGTGGCATTCTACTATTTCAGGAATTTTTTGAAGTTCTTTTACTACGGTTTTGTACATAGATCCTCTTTCAAGGCTGATACCAACATAAGTACAAGTGCTGAAACCTAAAGATTTAGGGTTAACATGATATCCAGAGCCTACGATAACTCCTAGGTCAATAAGTCTTTGGACTCTTTGATGAATTGCGGCGCGTGAAACACCACACTCTGCAGCAACATCCTTAAATGGTATACGTGCATTCTGCGAAATTATATTAAGGATTTGTCTGTCGAGTTTGTCTATTTTTTCCATGATAAAAAGTTTTAAAAAGTGCCATACATTAGTCAAAAGGTAAGCAAATATAGTTATAAATTTTATTTTATCTATACCTTTTGTGTAAAAACAAAAAGGAGACTAGAAAATGTATTCTAGTCTCCTTACTATTTGTAAATGAGAAAATTAATTTCTTAATTATTTATTCTCAATCCCTTTGATTTCAATAGTAAATACTAAAGTTGAGTAAGGTTTGATTTTATCACCAGCAGGATTTGTACCGTAAGCTAATTCTTGAGGAATATATACTTCATATTTAGAACCTACATTCATCATTTCAAGAGCTTCTTTGAACCCTTTTACAAGACCATTTGTACCGTTGAATTCTGCATTTTCATTGCTATCAAATACTGTACCATCAATAAGCTTACCTTCGTAGCTCAATTGAACAGTTTGGTCTTCTTTAATCGTTTCTCCTGTACCTTCTTGTAGTACTTTGTATTGAAGACCACTTTCAGTAGTTACAATGCCTTCTTTTTTTGCGTTTTCAGTTAAGAAATCTTCATTTTCTTTTTTGTAAGCTCCATGTTTTTCTTGTAGAACTTCTTCTTGAAGTTTAGGCAGATTTTCTTTTAGGTATTCGTTAGCGTCAGCAATAATAGGAGTGTTGCCTTTTGCTAGGTCGATAAAAGCAGAAAGGAAATTAGCGCTATTTAGAACTTTTGCATTTTCGTCTTGGAACATTTGGTTATGAATTTGCTTAGTCATATCAGTAGCAATGCTTTGGCCAAGGTTGTATCCCATTGCATAAGCTTTTTCCTTTTCAGATGTTTTAGTGAAACCTTCTTGAACACCTTTTATCATATCATCGATTAAAGTGCTGTCTCCAAACTGTTGAATCAACATAGAACGTAGTTGTGGAGGGAAGTTTGCTAAACCAATAGCATATGACACTGAATCTGCTGTTGTTACAAAGCTTGCTTTTTGAGCTGTTACACCACTAGTACATGCGCTAAGTCCTCCTGCTGCTGCAAGAGCTATAACTGCTAATTTTAAATTTTTCATTGTATTCTATTTTATTTATAAAACTTCAATTAATTCCACTTCAAAAATAAGTGAACTGTATGGAGGAATTACTTCTCCTGCACCATGTGCTCCATAACCTAACTCAGAAGGAATATAAAGTCTCCATTTGTCTCCTTCTTCCATTAATTGAAGAGCTTCTACCCATCCTGGAATAACTTGGTTTACACCAAATGTAGCTGGTTGACCGCGTTTGATAGAGCTATCAAACATTCTTCCATCCATAAGTTTTCCTTCGTAGTGACATTTTACTTGATCTGACGCAGATGGCTTTTTACCTGATCCTTTGACAAGTACTTCATATTGAAGACCACTTTCAGTAGTTACAATACCTTCCTTTTTACCATTTTGTTCAAAAAACACTTTTTCAGCTTTAAGAGATTCTTCTGATATTTTTGCTTGAAGTGCTGCAAAATGTTCTTGTACAATGCCTTGAGCCTCTTGGTGGCTGATAGCAGGTTCTTTGCCGTCAAGAATATCTTTAATTGCTTGGCTGAAATCTTCTACTGAAAGATTTTTTGCACCTAAACCTAAAAGATTTTGACCAATTCCTAGTCCTAATGCGTAGCTAAATTTGTCCATATTATATATTATCTTACTGTCTTATAGAAAGTAATTGATTTATCAATCAACTTTCAGTAAATTAGAAATTAAGATACAAATTTAGGGATTTAATTGTAATCCCCCTATTTTAGTAAGCATAAACTTAGGACAAGTTGTTTTAGATTGCTATTTTGATACTAATCAAAGTAAATATACAAGATGAAGAAAAAAGTAGTTGTTTTAACAGGTGCAGGCATGAGTGCAGAAAGTGGTATTGCTACTTTCAGAGGTGCTGGTGGCTTATGGGGCAAATACCCTGTACAGCAAGTGGCTTCAATAGAAGGTTATCATCAAGATCCAGAGTTAGTTCAAAATTTCTATAATGAACGTCGTCGCGAGTTGATGGATGTGAAGCCAAATAAGGGACATGAGTTACTTGCTAAAATGGAAGAGGATTATGATATGACTATAATCACTCAAAATGTAGATAATCTTCATGAACGTGCAGGAAGTAATCGTATCATACATTTACATGGGGAACTTATCAAAGGATGTTCTAGTAGGAATCCTTATGATCCAAGATTTATAGTAGAAATCAAGCCAGGTGAAGAGATAAAAATGGGTGACCTAGCAGGTGATGGCAGCCAGTTGAGGCCCTTCATTGTTTGGTTTGGTGAAGCTGTACCTGAGATAGAAACAGCCTTACCTTATGTGCGAGAAGCTGATTATTTTGTGATTATAGGTACTTCAATGAATGTGTACCCTGCAGCTGGACTATTGCATTATGTTTCCTACGGTACACCTATTTACGTAATTGATCCTAATAGTGTTAATGTGTCCGATACGAAGGGTATGACTCATATCCACAAAGGGGCTTCACAAGGAGTAGCAGAATTGATAGAGTTATTGAGAAAATAAATTACTTCTTAAATATGGAACGAATTATAAATCCAACATGATAGAAGATAGTGCTTATTATGCCATAATGTTTCGACATAATCTTAAAACGCTCCATAAGGGATTTTTTATGATTAGCTGTTGTGAGTCCTTCATGTAAATAGTCTATGAGAGTGAGTTGAGTATGGTAAGTACTATTTGCTTTTTTTAAAATCTTAATGCACCAATCAAAATCTGATGAGAATTTATATTGTAAATCGTATGTTGAGACTAATTCTCTCTTGGCAAAAAAAGCTTGATGGCAAACTAACATTCCTTGTTTAAAGCTTTTCCAAGTTAAACTTTTGGGTGCAGATAATCGTCTCATTCTTAAAAAAACGCCATTATTGTCAACAAGTGCAGTTTCACCATAGACTACATCAGGGCTAAAGTTTAAATTGTCAAGTTGACTTACTATCTGTGCTAGAGTATGTTCTTGATGAAATTTATCGCCCGCATTTAAAAAGCAGATATATTCTCCCCGAGCAATATTTAGGGCTTTGTTCATCGCATCGTATAATCCTGAGTCAGGCTCACTAATTAGTTGGTCTATGTCCGATTGATATGCTTGTAAGATAGAAAGAGTTCTATCTTTAGAGGCCCCATCTATAACTATATATTCAATATTTCGAAAGCTTTGTTGTTTCACAGAGATAAGAGTTCTTTCGACTGTATTCTCTGCGTTAAATGTCACGGTAATAATAGAAAAAAGAGGTTTATTCATCTTTATTTATCAATTATTTGATTGTATAAAGAAATATATTTTTGAGCAATAAGATTTTCACTAAAGGTATTAATAACTTTCCTACGGGCTTGTTGACTTAATCCTTGATCTATGTTGTTTTCAATAACCCATCTTATTCCTTGTGCTAGATCAGTACTAGATTTGTATTGAGCTATATAGCCATTGTGCAAGTGGTCTATTAGTTCGGGAATACCTCCTATGTCAAAACCCACACAAGGAGTACCACATGACATGGCTTCCATGATTGAGTTTGGCAGATTCTCTTCAAGAGAGGGAAGAACAAAGGTATCAACTGCATTGTATAGCATAATTAGTTCACTTTCGTCTGAGATATACCCTAAAGGGTATGTTGGAAGAGGAAGAGCTTCTCTTAATTGCTCAGAGTCTTTGCCGTATAAAACTACACTTACAGGTGTAGTTGTAGTCTGTATTAATTCTAAGCAAGCATTAATAAAGTATTGAATTCCTTTCCTCTCGTTTGTAGTCTTTGCAGCACCAAATAAGATTAGTTTGTGTCCAATAGGCAAGCCAAAGTGTTTGCGACATTTCTCAGTATTAATGGGTTGAAACTTCTCTGTATCGATGGGATTTGGAATATTAATAATGTTTTGCTCAATGGTTAAATTACTATTTTTAGCTTTTTGAGTAAGCCAATTGCTACAACCCACAAAGTTTATTTTTCCCTTACTATATATTTCCTTCTTTTTTTCGAACACTTGAAAAGATAAGTCTTTTGATTTATTTCTTACTAAGAAAGGACAATTTTCACACTGTTCTGTGTATTTGATACAGCTTCGAGCATGATGGCAAATACCTGTAATGGGCCACATGTCATGCATAGTCCATACTATAGGTTTACCCGATTCAATAATTTTACCAATTTCTTTTAAAGATAAAAAACCTTGATTAATCCAATGTAGATGAATTATATCCGCATTTTTAAATTCTGGCTGATTAACTATGGAAGATCCTCGATTTGCTATGGATACTGCAAATAAATTTTTCTTTGTAAATAGGTTACTAACCCATATTTTTATCCTTTCACTTAAAAAATTGTATGCAAGTATGGGCGATTGGTGTGTGGCGATTATGTCGAAGTCAGTTCCTTTTTTATCGCGAACGATAGTTACTACTTTAACATGTTCTTTATTGAGGGCATTAGATAGTCTTCTAGCAGCAATTGCTGCTCCCCCAAGATAGTCTGATGTATTTAAGAATAATATGTTCATAAAATGACCTCTCAATGCTGAAAACCCATTCTAATAGATAGATTAGTTTAGGAAACTCAATTTTAGATGCAACTTAGATATTGAATTTCTTAATGAGTCTTATTTTTGGCTGTTTTTAAAAAATACGTTTTAGCAAAGTTATAGCTTTCTTTGAGTATACTCGCTCTAAAAATAATTAATATCAAAATATATAGAAATCCTACAGAGATAATTTTTGAAAAGAATAGTAAATAGATATTCTCGAAATTCACTAAACAATAGTGTGAGAGTGTTATTGATACTACTATTGCTGTCAGGTAGGGTAGAGTTTCTCTAAATAGGTTGAATAGAGTGAAATGGATTTCTTTATAAGCAAATAAAGTCCATATTACTGTCCATAAAATTTGTATACCTACTGATGTTGATACCATGGTGTGCACACCATAAGGATAAAGTAGTAAAGCACTAGTTAACTGTGTCAGTCCTAGTGCAATTGTATTCCACATATAGATAGACGATTTTCCTCTACTTATAATAAAGTTTCCTAGTAAATGATTCAGAGGAATAAATGCACCACCTATGCATAAGATCTGTAGAATATATGCACTTTTAAGCCATTTTTCAGTTAACGCTATGGATATGAATTCTGGTGCAATATAGGCCAATCCAAATAGTGCAGGAAACGATGCAAAGGCAGTAAATCGAAATAATTTAATTAAAACTCTTTTTTGTCGATCTTTATCAGAAACAACATTTCGTAATACGGGCTGTGCTACTCCTTGTATCATTTCAGTGATAATAGAACTTCCCATTAAATTCCACTTATTGGACTGAGAATAATATCCTACCTCTGTTTTACTATACAAACGTCCTAATAGAATATTGAATATGTGATTATTGATATGTATGCAGATTTTTGTGATAAGAATTCTACTACTGAAGGGTAATAATTCCTTTATGGGTTTTAGGTTAAAATTCCAAGAAGGTTTCCATCTGCTGAAGTACCAGAATAGACTATTTGTGCAAAGTATGTAAGTGATATGCTGAGCAGCTAAGCCCCAATAGGCAAAACCATTGTAAGCAAGCGTAACACCCACTATTCCTGAAATGGTTAATCCTGTAAGCATGGATATAGCTCTCTCTTTCACCATAAGATACTTAAATAAGTATGCATTGTGTGCTGTTCCTAAACTAGAAAGGACAAACCCGATAAATAGAAATCTAGCGACAGATGTTAATTCAGGTATCTGAAAAAACTGGGCAATATATGGCGCTGCAAAGAATAAAATAATATAGAGACTGATTCCAATACTGCTACTACACCAAAATATAGCATTAAAGTCATGGTGAGTAGGTTTTTCTTTGTTAGCTATTGCTTGAGTAAATCCACTTTCTTGAAGAGTTGTTGCAATTAGAGTAAATATCGTAAGTACGCCGATGATACCATAATCTTCCACATTCAAGATACGACTTAGCCAAATGCCAAAAAAAAGGTTTAATAACTGCTGAAAACCGTTATTTAAACCTCCCCAAAGTAGCCCATGTGCCGTTTTTTCTTTTAGTGATAAGTGTTGTTTACTCATTGTAAAAAGAAAGCACTAACATTCCTCTTTAAAATCAAGGAAAGCTAGTGCTTATTATTTGTTCTTATTAATTGATTTGGCTACCTGGCTTTACCTCTTTGTTGGGAGATATATATGTCAGACTGCCATCGTTGTTTTCTGCAAATAGAATCATTCCCTCAGAAACGACTCCTTTAAGCTTTCTTGGTGGTAGATTTGCAATGAAACAAACTTGTTTACCGATAAGTTCTTCTGGTTTATAAAATTTGGCTACACCCGATACAATAGTTCTTGTTTCTAGTCCATCGTCAATTTTAAACTGTAGAAGCTTATCTGCTTTAGGAACTTTAATACATTCTAAAACGGTTCCTACACGCAAGTCCATTTTTGTGAATTCATCAAAGACTATGTCTTCTTTTACTGGTTGAGCTTTGTAATTAGCTTCTTCATTTTCTTTTTTGATTTTAGCTAATCTTTGCAGTTGGGCATCAATAGCTTCGTCTTCTATTTTTTCAAAAAGAAAAGAGGCTTTATTTATTTGATGATTCACTTCTAGCAAGTCGGCTTTGCCTAACTCATTCCAGTCAAAATGACTAATGTCTAACATTTCTCTCAGTTTGGCTGAACTTGATGGAAGGAATGGCTCGAAAGCAATGGCTAGGTTGGCAACAAGCTGTAAACTGATGTTTAGGATTGTTCCTACACGTGCCATATCTGTTTTAGCCAATTTCCAAGGTTCAGTATCAGCAAGGTATTTGTTTCCAATACGAGCAAGATTCATCGCTTCTTTTTGTCCTTCTCTAAACTTAAAGTTGTTTAATAGATCTTCTAGTCTAGACTTCACTTCTTTGAAGCTTTCAATGACTTCTTTGTCATAGTCAGACAATTCTGCACAAGCAGGTACTTTTCCTTCAAAGTATTTATGAGTGAGAACTAAAGCTCTGTTTACAAAGTTTCCATAGACTGCTACAAGTTCGTTGTTATTACGAGCTTGGAAGTCTTTCCATGTAAAGTCATTATCCTTAGTCTCAGGAGCATTTGCTGTTAAGACATAACGCAGTACGTCTTGTTTTCCTGGGAAATCTACTAGGTATTCATGTAACCAAACAGCCCAATTCTTAGAAGTTGAAATCTTGTCACCTTCTAGGTTTAAGAATTCGTTGCTAGGAACATTGTCTGGAAGAATATAGCTTCCTTCAGCTTTAAGCATAGCAGGAAATACAATGCAGTGGAATACGATATTGTCTTTTCCAATAAAATGTACTAAACGTGTATCTTCGTCTTTCCACCATTTTTCCCAACTATCAGGAAGTAGTTCTTTAGTATTTGAAATGTAACCAATAGGAGCATCAAACCACACATATAATACTTTCCCTTCAGCTCCTTCTACAGGAACGGGGATACCCCAACTTAAGTCACGGCTTACTGCTCTAGGATGAAGCCCCATATCTAACCAGCTTTTGCACTGACCATATACATTAGGACGCCATTCTTTATGATCTTCTAAAATCCATTTCTTAAGCCACTCTTCATGTTTATCAAGAGGGAGATACCAATGAGTAGTTTCTTTCATGACTGGCTTTGATCCTGTAATAGTACTTACTGGATTAATTAAGTCGGTTGGATTAAGAGAAGTACCACATTTTTCGCATTGGTCGCCATAGGCTCCTTCTGCATGGCAATGAGGACATTCTCCAGTAATATATCGATCGGCTAAAAAGGTTTGAGCCTTTTCGTCGTAGTATTGCTCAGAGGTTTGTTCCACAAACTCATTTTTGTCATATAGGGTTCTGAAGAACTTAGAAGCCATATCATGATGAGTCTTTGAAGTGGTTCTTCCATATACATCGAATGAGATTCCAAATTCCTCAAACGATTTTTTAATAATATTGTGGAATCTATCAACCACATCTTGAGGAGTAACACCTTCTTTTTTTGCACGGATGGTAATTGGCACTCCATGCTCATCAGATCCTCCTATAAACAGTACATCCTCTTTCTTTAATCTAAGATATCGTACATAAATATCAGCTGGGATATACACACCAGCCATGTGTCCTAAATGTACAGGTCCGTTAGCATAAGGTAGAGCTGATGTAACTGTGGTTCGTTTAAATTTCTTTTCCATTCTATCTTTCAAATTATCTGAAATCGTTATGTTTTATGCAAATATAACCACTTTTTCGCTCCAAAGCACTCTATAGTATGATTTTAATACCTATTAGCAGCTATAAATAGCAGTCTATTTAGCCCAGCTTTCTCGATCTAGATTTCTATAATTAATAGCTTCGGCTAAATGAGAGGGTTCAATGCTTTGTTTCTTGTCTAAATCAGCAATAGTTCGTGCAACTTTGAGTATTCGGTCATAAGCTCTTGCTGATAAATTAAGTTTGTTCATCGCTGTTTTGAGTAAAGCCAATCCTTCGTCACTTGGTTGGGCATATCTAGCTAATAATCTTGAGTTCATTTGAGCGTTACAAAATATTGATTCCTCATCTTGATATCTTGCCTCTTGAATTTTTCGAGCTTCTAATACCCTCTTTTGAATTTCTACACTAGATTCAGCAGGTCTATTGTCGGCTATTTGTTCAAAAGATACTGGTATAATTTCAATTTGTATATCTATTCTGTCAAGTAGTGGACCAGAAACCTTATTTAAATATTTCTGTACTTGTCCAGGGCTACAGACACATGGTTTAGTAGGGTGGTTATAGTATCCACATGGACATGGGTTCATTGATGCTACTAACATAAAGCTAGCAGGGTATTCTACGGTACATCTTACTCTAGAAATAGTAATTTTTCGATCTTCTAAGGGTTGTCTTAATACTTCAAGTACATTACGGCTAAATTCAGGTAACTCGTCCAAGAAAAGTACTCCATGATGAGCTAAACTGATATCTCCTGGTTGCGGAAAACTTCCTCCACCTGCCATTGCAACTGTAGAAGTACTATGGTGTGGGGCTCGAAAAGGACGGGTACTTATGAGTGACGCATTTTTATCTAGCTTTCCTGCAACAGAATATATTTTGGTGGTTTCTAAGCTTTCGCCTAGAGAAAGAGGAGGTAGTATAGATGGTAATCTTTTTGCCATCATTGATTTTCCGCTTCCAGGAGGTCCTACCATAATTAAATTATGTCCTCCTGCTGCCGCTACTTCAATAGCTCTTTTAACAGAGTCTTGACCTTTTACTTCTGAAAAATCAAAATCAAAAAAGGATTGCTGTTTGTAAAACTCTTCTCTCGTATTTACTACGGTAGGTTCGAGTTCTGTTTGTCCTTGAAAGTAATGGATAACATCCGTAATGTGGCTTACTCCATATACTTTCAAATTATTTACTACAGCTGCTTCTCGTGCATTTTGTTCAGGTAGTATAAATCCTTCAAATCCTAATTCCCTCGCTTTGATAGCAATAGGAAGGGCTCCTTTGATTGGTTGAATTGTTCCGTCTAAACTAAGCTCTCCCATAATAAGATACTTGTCGAGTAGCTCTGCTCCAATTCCTTTAGTTGAGGCTAGCATCCCCATAGCTAAAGGCAAATCGTAAGCAGATCCTTCTTTTCGGAGATCTGCTGGAGCCATATTGACTACGATTTGAGTTGTTGGTAACTTAAATCCAGATACATCTAGAGCAGATAATATTCGCTGATGGCTCTCCTTTACGGCAGAGTCGGGTAGTCCAACTAGGTAGAACATACAACCTCGAGAACTATTTACTTCTATAGTTATCAGTGTAGCATCTACCCCTTGGACGGTAGCGCCAAAGGTTTTGATTAACATGTGTTAGAATTAAGGTGTTTTTTGATTGTTTTATTTAAGTTCTTTTTCTATTCTGTTTTTGAGAGAATCAAGAGGTAAATCTCGCCCTATAATAGATCCATATTTGTTGATAAGAAATGTCGTAGGAAGTGTCATAACTCCATATCTATCGGCAACTTGTGAATCCCAGCCAGTAGGATCTAGTAAAGTAGTCCATGTAATTGAATCCGTTTTTACAGCTTCTTTCCTAGCCAGAGAATCAATGTCTAAGTTAATA
Source organism: Bacteroides coprosuis (assembly GCF_020741705.1). NCBI lineage: Bacteria > Pseudomonadati > Bacteroidota > Bacteroidia > Bacteroidales > Bacteroidaceae > Bacteroides > Bacteroides coprosuis. The sequence continues at coordinate 3,854 of NZ_DYYK01000004.1, read as the reverse complement.
CCTACAATAGAAAAGCTCTTTTTATTCTTTTTCCATTTTTTTTGAATGTCTCTAAGGTCTTTGTTTAGTTGACGACTTTTTGCATCCCATGAAGTCCAAAAGTAAAGTAATACCGTTTGGTTGTTATAATCTTTTTTGTCAACTCTTTTACCTTTTGTATCAGCAAGATTAAAAAATAGGCTAGAACGAGACACTTGAGCTCTATTCGCTCTCATAAGCTTATTGCTTATCTCTTCAATATTTTGTCTGTCTTTAAGAGTCCCAGCCATTGTGTTGATTATTTTATCAATAAGGTCATAGTCTGGTTGTTCCTTCCACGCTAAGTTCTCTAATAAGATAGCAATGCTTGTAATAGAGAAAGGATGTTGCTTAATGTAGTCTTCTACTAATTCTTGTTGTAGTGAATCTGGTGTAGTAATCATTTTATCCCTGAATGCATTGTACTCTTCGTGCATTTTATTTCCAGAGATACTTAACTGGGTTGAATCCTTATCATCAATTGTTATGTTTAGCTGGTCATTGGGTTTGAGAAAAACGAATTGCTCATTGTAGGTTGGAGAATAAATCCGAGCAATAATAGTAGTATCTACTTTCATTTTATGTATAAACTGACCCTCTTCTACAAAAATAGTATCTAGCTGATCATAGAAGCGATCGATTCCATAAATAAAGAGGGTATCTGATTTACCATTCAAATTCCCGATCAGAGTGGTCCCTTCTATTTTGTCTGATTTCTTGCAGCTAGTTCCAAGTAGAACGAGTGCCATTAATAATATGTAGTAAATGTTCTTCATTATACTTCTTTTCTGTATTTGTATACGAAGATACATATATTCCATAAAAAAAGGACGTTGTAAGAGAAATCCTTTACAACGTCCTTGAAATATAATTCAAATAAGTAAAATCTTATTTATTATTGTTTTTTTGTTTATTCATTATGATATATGCTATAGGAGAAGCAACAAATAATGAAGAGAATGTACCAAATAGAACTCCTAAAATCATAGCAAAAGAGAAGCTTCTAATAGAGTCTCCACCAAGTATGAAGATACACAAAAGAACAATCAATGTACTTAATGAAGTGTTAATGGTACGTGAAAGAGTTGTATTCAATGATTCGTTGAATAATTGATATTTATCTCTCTTAGGATATAATCCAAAATACTCTCTGACACGGTCGAAGATAACCACCTTATCATTGATAGAGTAACCAATAGCTGTTAAGATAGCACCAATGAACGTTTGATCTATTTCTAGTGAGAATGGTAAGAATGTACCCCAGAACATAGAGTAAACACCTAGAATCATCAATGTATCACTAGTTAATGCTACCACTGATCCAACACTATATGCAATGTTACGGAATCTTACTAGGATGTATAACCCTATTGCGATAACGGCTAATACGACAGACCAAAATGCTCCTGTTTTTATATCATCGGCAATACTTGGTCCTACTTTCTGTGAACTAATAATACTTCCACCTGTATGATTTTCTCTATCAATAAATGTCTCAAGAGATATATTTTGAGTTAATAGAGGTTTTAGTGTTTCGTATAAGAAAGCTTCTATTTCAGAGTCTACTGTTTCGCTGCTTTCATTAATACGATAGTTAGTACTTATACGTACTGTTTTGTGATCGGTACCAATAGCAATAACTGAAACTGTAGCTTCATCTCCAAATTTGTCTGAGATTAAATTACGAACATGTTCTGGTTCTACTTCTTGTTCAAATTGTACTTTGAAGTTTCTACCACCAGTAAAGTCAATACTTTGACTTAATCCACGAGTGAATAGGAATCCAAGACATACAACTAGAATAACTCCAGTAAGGATGAAGTATTTTTTGTTGCCACCCATAAAATCAAATTTAGGATCGACAAACATTTTCTTAGAGATCGAAGAAGAGAAAGATAAGTTAAGTAACTTGTCTTTTCTTAAGAAGTGATCGTAAACTACACGAGTCAAGAATACAGCTGTAAAGAATGATACAGCAATACCTATGATAAGAGTAGTTGCGAAACCTCTAATCGGACCAGTACCAAAATTGAATAAAATAATACCAGTTATGATAGAAGTTAAGTTTGAGTCAAAGATGGCAGAGAATGCATTTGCATAACCATCTTTTAGTGCTGCCTTAACACCCTTGCCAGCACGAAGCTCTTCTCTTGTTCTTTCATAAATAAGTACGTTCGCATCCACAGCCATACCTAAGGCTAATACCATACCCGCAATACCTGAAAGTGTCAGTGCAGCTTGGAAGGAGGCCAAAATTCCGAGAGTAAAGAATAAGTTAAATATTAATGCACCATTTGCAATCATTCCTGGTATGATACCATAGATTGAACACATGTAAATCATAAGAAGAACAAGTGCTATAACGAATGAAATAATACCTGCATTAATTGATGCTTGACCAAGTGATGGACCGATGATGTCTTCTTGTACAATACGTGCTGGAGCAGGCATTTTACCTGATTTAAGAACGTTTGCCAAGTCGGTAGTTTCATCTACAGTAAAGTTTCCTGAAATCTGTGAACGTCCACCTGTAATCTCGCTATTTACATTTGGTGCAGAGTACACATATCCATCAAGGACAATAGCGATAGCTCTACCAATATTCTTTTTGGTAAGTTGAGCCCATTTACGAGCACCATCACTATTCATTTCCATTGATACAACTGGGTTGTTGTATTGGTCGTACTCACTTTTTGCATCAGTAACAACATCACCTTCTAATGGAGCTTTTCCATTACGTTCAGTTTCTTTTATTGCATATAAAGTTACAAGGTTTGTTGTTCTATCTGGAGCAACTCCCCACTTTAAGCTTAAGTTTGAAGGTAAAAGTTTTTTTACTTCCTCTTTTGCTAAGTAACCATTAATAGTGGCTGTATCTCTTACTTGAGAATAGCCAGCAACTGCTGATTCACGGTAAGGTGATTGGTGAAGTTTGCTTAGTAAAGGATTTTGGTTTACTCCTTGTTGAGCATGGATGGCATCAATTTCTTTTGAAATAGCTAAGCTATCTCCACCTTCTTCTAGCTGTTTGAGAAGTGCTTCTTCTTTCTGAGCTAAATCTTGGTTATTGTTTAATATTTGAGCTAGTCTTGCGTCAACGGACTGTAGGGCTGGAGTAACTTCTGCTGAAGTATATGTTTCCCAGAATTCAAGGTTCGCTGAACCTTGAAGAAGTTTTCTTACACGTTCTGGTTCTTTAATACCTGGAAGTTCAATCATAATACGTCCAAGTCCACCTTCAAGTTGTTGGATGTTTGGTTGAACAACACCAAATCGGTCAATACGAGTACGTAATACGTTATATGAATTATCTACAGCAGATTTAACTTCACTTCTTAATATCTTTTCGACATCAGCATCTGATGTGTTTTGAGTAACAAGACCTTTTAATTGTTTTGTTGCGAAGATTGAAGATAAACTTTTGCCAGGGGCAAGCTTTTGATACTCTTTTACAAATAAAGAGATTAAGTCATTTTGGCTCGAAATAGCAAGTTTGCTTGCTGTATCTAGAGCTTTGTTAAACTCCTCATCTGGTTTGTTGTCAGCTAGAGTACGGATTACATCTGGTACAGATACCTCAAGGATAACGTTCATACCACCTTTAAGGTCTAGACCAAGACCAATCTCCATTTCACGGCATTGCTTAAGGGTATAGCCAAGCCACACTTTTTTATTTGAGAGTGAATCTAAATACTCTTGTTCTAGTGTAGCATTTCCATTAGCATAGGCTTTAGCCTTTTTCATCTGTTGGCTAGTAACCACGGAAAAAGAGAGATAGAACACACAAATAAGTGTGAGTAATACCGCAAAAACTTTTACAAATCCTTTGTTTTGCA
>NZ_DYYK01000003.1:0-8651 GCF_020741705.1 Bacteroides coprosuis | reverse complement strand
TTTTGAATATTTCAATTCCTATATGGTACGATTAAAAGATTATATCCGAGAAAATGAGATAGCAACAATAGGAGATTTCAATTCCTATATGGTACGATTAAAAGTGTACCTTCTATTTCTTTAATCTCAACCAAAGAGGTATTTCAATTCCTATATGGTACGTTTAAAAGCTTCATTTATTGATATCGATATGACTGGATGTGATAGATTTCAATTCCTATATGGTACGATTAAAAGTTGGAAATGGACTAGAGAGACTAATAATATCAATGGATTTCAATTCCTATATGGTACGATTAAAAGTATGATTAAAGAGTTCGTAATGTATTGGGCTTACTTATTTCAATTCCTATATGGTACGATTAAAAGAAAGTTTTGGAAAGAAAAGGGGGGTGTATTATCAGAAGACACTGTATCACTAAGTGTGTAAGTTAAAATAGCTTGGGTTGGATTATCTTTATAATCTGACCCTTTCTTTGTAAATAATTAGGAACTGATTTAAAATAATACCCCAGTTCTTTATGGGCATTGACCACTTCTTAGTGGCCTCCCTAACGGCTAAATATACTGATTTCATCACAGAGTCATCCGTAGGGAACGATAATTTATTCTTGGTATACTTTCTAATCTTACCATTGAGGTTCTCAATTAGGTTGGTAGTATAGATAACTTTTCTTATTTCTAGAGGAAATTCAAAGAAGACAGTAAGTTCGTCCCAGTTCTTTCTCCAACTCTGTATAGCATAAGAATACTTGGATTCCCATTTCACTGATAAATCTTCTAAAGCAGCTGCTGCAGCCTCCTTATTAGGCGCATTATAGATATTCTTCATATCTGTTGTAAACTGTTTCTTATCCTTCCAAACTACGTATTTGCAAGCATTACGCACTTGGTGCACGATGCAGATTTGTGTCTTAGATTCAGGGAAAACGGTACGAATCGTATCGGTAAATCCATTTAAGTTATCCGTTGCAGTAATTAAAACATCTTCAGTTCCACGAGCTTTTAGGTCTGTTAGGACACTCATCCAAAAAGACGAAGACTCATTCTTTCCAAGCCATAAACCTAATACCTCTTTAAGTCCATCACGTCTTAAGCCTACTGCAATATAAATAGTTTTATTAATCACCTTAGAACCTTCTCGTACTTTAAAGACTATACCGTCCATCCAAACGATAAGATATACGGGTTCCAATGGCCGATTCTGCCAAGCTACAATATCAGCTGTTACGGCATCTGTGATACGAGAGATTGTCGCCCCAGAGACATCAAAATTGTACACCTCTCTAATTTGTTCTTCTATATCAGAAACACTCATACCCTTAGCATAAAGAGATACAATAACGTGTTCTAAGCCTTCAACCATACTTTTTCGTTTAGGGATAATCATTGGGTTATAGCTCGCATCTCGATCTCTTGGGACTTTGATTTGATCATTACCATAACTAGTCTTAATGGTCTTTGTAGAGTAGCCATTACGACTGTTTTCTTCTTTTCTGTGGCTATGCTTGTCATAATCTAAATGAGCATCTAGCTCTGCTTCAAGCATCTTTTCGATTCCACGCTTTTGAATAGACTTCAGGAAATTTTGGAGTTCTTCTCCTGTTTTAAATTGTTTGAAAAACTCATCAGGGATTAAATCTTCGGTTTTCATAAATGTTTAAGTTTTTTATTAAACAACAACGGCTTGAGTTATTTTGTTACCCAAGCCGGTTGTTTTAACTTACACACTTTATGAGAGGGTGTCAATTAAATGTAAAGAGGACATGTCCAATAGGCACATCCTCCTTATATTTATTAAAATCAAATACTACTTTTTTATCCAAAGCGGTGCTTTAGCTCCTAAGTAATAAGTGTCTATTAATCATCGACACCTTTATGTCTTTTCTGCAAAACTTGGACTACATCTGTAAGACTATAACCTCTATCAAGTAGTAACACAATATAGTGATAGAGTAAATCTGCAGCCTCATTTAAGAATAAGTCATCTCTATCTCGCATAGCCTCAATAACCAATTCTACAGCCTCCTCTCCTACTTTTTGAGCAATCTTAGCCGAGCCTTTTGTATATAGATATGCTGTATAAGACTGATCAGGAGATTCTAATCTACGCTCATTAAACACATCTTCTAAGTACTGTAGAAAATGATGATTATTTAGTTTTTCTCTCCAACAGGTAATACTTCCTGTATGACAAGTTGGACCAACAGGTCTAGCCTTTACCAAGAGAGCATCTCTATCACAGTCAACACGAATATCATATAGATTTAAGAAATGTCCACTTTCTTCTCCTTTAACCCAAAGCTTATTTCTTGACCGACTCCAGAATGTCACTTTTTTAGTATCTAAAGTTAACTGAAGGGATTTTGCATTCATATAGCCTAGCATTAGATTTAATCCCGATTCAACATCTTGGATAATAGCAGGAATCAAACCCTTATCATCATAATTTAAATTTCTAAAGATAGTAGTTAGGTCAACATCTACACCAGCTCTCCAGAGAGTGAATTTGAGTTCATCTATATCAATTAGATTAAAGTGGAAGACACTAGCTGCTAAAACAGCATCTACTTTTCCGTGAACTAAAGCATAATAAAAATCTTGAACACTTCCTGCTCCACCTGAAGCAATTAGAGGTATAGATAAGATAGATTTTAAATTAGCCAACACATTAAGAGGGTAACCTTTCTGCTCGCCATCATGATTCATTGAAGTAAATAATACCATTCCGACACCTCTATTTTGAACTTCCTCTGCCCAAGCCATTAGCTCCTTGCCAGAATTTACGGTGCCAGCAGCTTCAAAAACCATCCATTCTTTATCTATGTTTTTTGCATCTATTGCAGCAACAATAGCCTCAGAACCAAATTCTTTAACTAGCTCATTTATTAAATTAGGATCACGAATAGCTGCACTACCAACAGAGATCCTTTTCACCCCCATATCAAACAATTCTTGAGCATCTTTAACAGAAGAAATTCCTCCTCCTACAATAAAGGGAACATTCACTTTTTCAACAGCTTCCTTAATCCATTCCCTATTTATCTTTCGTTTTTCCGTTGTAGCAGAAATATCTAATAAGACAATCTCGTCAGCTCCTAAATCAGCATACTTTTGAGCTAAAGAAACTACATTTCCTACTTCTTTAATTCCTGCAAAATTAATTCCTTTTACAGCTTTACCATCCTTGATATCAATACAAGGAATGATTTTCTTTACCTGTTTATCCATGATTTCAACTGGTTTAACGTTATTCTTTTTTCATAAATAGCTTTACCTACAATTACTTCAGACACACCTATTTTCTCAAGTTCATCTAGGTCTTCTAATCTTGACACACCACCTGATGCAATGAGATGAAGTTGTTTGTACTTTTCCTTTAAGTTACGATATAAATTCAAAGAAGGTCCATTTAACATGCCATCTTTTGAGATGTCTGTCGAAATAACATACTGAAGATCATCAATATAATAATCTATAAATTGATAAATCGTTTCATTAGTTTGTTCTGTCCATCCCATAATTGCTATTTTATCACCCCAAACATCGGCACTAACTATTATTTTATCTCCTCCATATTTATGTAACCATTCTTTTACCAATGCTGGTTGCTGTATAGCCAAACTTCCAATACCTACATAACTTGCTCCACCTTCTAAAGCATTGACTAAATCTTTTTCACTTTTAACACCTCCACTAAAATCAACTTTTAAGCTAGTGTTTTGACAAATATCTTTCAATACAGCTAAGTTTTGGATAGACCCAGATTTTGCTCCATCTAAATCAACTAAATGCAGTCTTTCTAAACCAGCCTCTTCAAAAGCTCGTGCCACTTCTACCGGTTTAGAATGATAAATAGTACAATCTGAATAATCTCCTTGTACCAGACGAACACATTGCCCATTTTGAATATCTATTGCAGGTATTATATTAATCTTTTTCATAAGATTCCTTTCGATGAGGGTAAGATATTACCTGTTTGTAAAATAGCTTGTTTGATAGACCTAGCAAATGCTTTAAATACAGCTTCAATAATATGGTGTGTATTTTCCCCTTCAGCCGAAATATTTAAGTTACATTTGGCTGTCTGACAGAAAGAATGGAAAAAGTGTTTAGCCATATCAGTAGGGAAATCTCCCACATATTCTTTTTGTAAATCAACATCCCAAACAAGATATGACCTGCCTCCAAAATCCAATAGGACTTTTGCTTCACACTCATCCATAGGTAATGCAAATCCATAACGAGCTACTCCTTTTTTGGAACCCAGAGCCTGATTGAATGCTTCACCCAATAAAAGAGCAGTATCTTCTATAGTATGATGTGCATCTACTTGTAAATCCCCTTTGGTTTGAATGGTTAAATCTACTAATCCATGCCTAGCTATCTGATCCAACATGTGATTAAAAAACTCTATTCCTGTTGAAATAGTAGATTTACCTTCTCCATTCAAATCTAGGACAATATTAATAGACGTTTCTGATGTTTTTCGAGAACACTCAACCCTTCTACTCCCTTGTGAGATAAACTGTTGTATCTCTTTCCACGAATCAGATTGAAAGCTGATAGATAAATTATCAGGAGCTTCACTTGTTCCATACCATATACTTTTTATACCCATATTTTCAGCCAACTGTATATCTGTAAGTCTATCTCCGATGACATAAGAATTGTCATAATCTAACAAGTCATTTAAGTAAGACTTAACTAAACCTATTTGGGGTTTACGGTTTATAGAGTGTTCTTCAGGAAAACTTGGGTCGATAAGTACATCTTCAAAAACAACTCCTTCACCTTTAAATATTTCAAGCATGAGCTTATGAGGCCCATTAAAATCTGAATATGGAAGAGATTCTGTTCCGAGACCGTCTTGATTGGAAACCATTACTAACCTATAATCTGTACTTTCAACAACTTCTTTTAATGCACTAATTACATCCTTCTTAAATTTTAACTTATCAAAAGAGTCAACTTGAAAGTTTGATTTAGGCTCATCAATTAAAGTTCCATCTCTATCAATAAATAAATATTTTCTTTTTTGTAAGATCATTTTATCCTCCTTTTAAATAAAAGTAAACTCTCCATTAATTTTTTATTTTCTACAGGTAATCCAACCGTAAGTCTCAACCCATGAAGTAAACTTGGGGGTATATTACGTATACGAACAACAATGCCTTTAGAGCATAAAAAATCATATAGTTCTTTATAATGAGGAGTCTGAACAAGTATAAAATTGGCTTCCGACTCAAAGACACGATTAAAAAATGACAATTGAATTAAGTTATTATAAAGAAGATTTCTTTCCTTAATTAAAAGCTGAATATGAGTCTTAATTTCAGGTAAATAGTTCAATCTATCGAGGACTAAATCCTGAGTACTCTGACTAACATTATAAGGTGGTTTAATGCGATTTAATATCTCTATGATTTCAGGGTTCCCAATACCTATCCCTAGTCTTAAACCTGCCATACCATAAGCTTTAGACAATGTCTGAACTATAAATAAATTATTGTATTTATCCAATAATTTAATTGCTGAATCTGAATTACTAAAATCAAGATAAGCCTCATCAACAACCACTATTCCAGTAAATAAACGGCAGACTTGTTCGATTACAGATAGTGGAATCAGGTTACCAATGGGATTATTGGGCGTACAAATAAAAAGCAGCTTATCTGTATTCTCTCTATTTTGCTTCAACACGGTAAGGGGGATTTGAAACTCCTCCGTCAATAAGAATTCTCTCACTCTCGCATTATTAATCGTTGCCGAAGTTATATACATAGTGTAACTAGGATTAAACGTAATTATAGAATCAATCCCTGGCTCACAAAAAGCTCTAATTAATAAATCGATTACTTCATCACTTCCATTACCTATAAAGATTTGCTTTGAACTGACATTCTTTATCGTTGAAAGAACCTTCTTTAATTCACATTGAAAAGGATCTGGATATCTATTATATCTCAATCCAAAGGGATTCTCATTTGCATCTAACCAAATATTTGCATCACCTTCATATTCAACACGAGCAGATGAGTAAGGTTGTAATTTGAGAATATTATCTCTTATAAGTTCCTTTATGTTTATGTTATTCATCCTATTCTCCTTTATTTTCAACAAATTCTCTACGTAAACGAGAGGCCAATGCATGTGCCTCCAAACCCTCGGCCTTTGCCATCGTCTCAACAATAGGACTTATTTTTGCTATTCCTTTAGCAGTCAATTTTTGAAATGTAATTTTCTTAAGGAAAGCATCAATATTTACTCCACTATAACTTTTAGCATATCCGTTTGTTGGTAATGTATGATTGGTTCCAGAAGCATAATCTCCAGCACTCTCAGGTGAATAATTTCCTACAAATACCGATCCTGCATTCTGAATCGAACTCAAATAAGAATCCGCTTTATCAATAGATAAAATCAAGTGTTCTGGAGCATAAACATTAGAGAAGTCAATACAAGTATCTAAGTCATCAAAAACAATAAATCTCGATTGTGATAAAGCAAGCTTTACAATATTTCTTCGCGGTAAAGATTCTAACTGTTCATCTAATTTTAGCATAACTTGTTCAAGAATATCGACATTTGTAACAAGAAGAACAACTTGACTATCTGGCCCATGCTCTGCCTGAGAAAGTAGATCTGCAGCAATGAAATCGGGATTAGCTGAATCATCAGCAATGACCAAAACTTCGGATGGTCCTGCTGGTAAATCTATTGCTACTCCCTGTTCTTGCGCATACTGTTTAGCAGCCACAACATATTGATTTCCTGGGCCAAATATTTTATAAACAGGAGAAGTTCTTTCTGTTCCCTGAGATAGAGCAGCTATTGCTTGAACACCTCCTAATTTTAAAATTTGCTTTATACCACAAAGCTGAGCAGCATAACATAATGCCGCATCTATTTTTCCACTCCTATTGATCGGTGTACACAATACCACTTCTTTGCATCCCACTATTTGTGCAGGGATAGCAAGCATTAATAGAGTTGAAAACAATGGAGCACTTCCTCCTGGTATATACAGCCCTACTTTTTCAATAGCACGAAATTCTTGAGTACAAAATACTCCAGGAAAAGTTTCTAACTTTACTGCTTGTGGAATCTGAGCAATATGGAATTGTGAAATATTCTCATAAGCCTGATTAATTGCAATCTTCAAAGGCTCATCAATTTGATAAGCATTCTTTTGCAATTCTTTTTCATCTAAATAAATAGAGGAAAGCTTCACTTGATCAAACTTTTCCGTATAAGCTAGTAGTGCAACATCTTTCTTTATACTCACACTTTCAAATACCTCTCTACAAAGATTTTTCAAATTTTGATGATCGAGTAAAGGACGCATACATAAAGAGTCCCACAACTTCCTACTAGGGTTATTTATTAATTTATATGTCTTCATATTAACCTAATATTTTTTCAATAGGCAGAATTAAAATATCTTCAGCCCCTTGTTGTTTCAACTGATCTATAATATTCCAAAAATCATCTTCTAGAATGACAGAATGCAAGGAATACCAATTAGGATCACTCAGTGGAATTAAAGTTGGACTTTTCATCCCAGGCAATAAAGAACATATCTTTTCTAAATTGTCCTTTTGAACATTTAACATGATGTATTTTGTATTCTTAGCACGTAATACTGACTCGATTCGAAAAATCAATTTATCTAAAATTGCTTTCTTTTCAGGGGACAGTGAAGGGTTGACAGCTAAAACAGCTTCAAATTTAAAGATAGAATATACCTCCTTCAATCCATTTTTGAATAAAGTTCCACCCGTACTTACAATATCACAAATCACATCAGCCAAACCAATACTAGGAGAGATTTCTACAGAGCCAGAAATTTCATGAATCTTAGCTTTAATTTTTTCTCTCTTTAAAAACTCTCGAACGGTATGTGGATATGAGGTAGCAATTCTCTTTCCCTCCAAATCGGATAAAGAAGTAAAGTTCACCTCACGAGGTACAGCAATAGAAAATCTACACCTAGAAAATCCCAATTGCAAATAAGATAAGTCTTCGGCACTTTTTTCAATTAAAGTATTTTCTCCTATTATGGCAACATCAACAACCTCATCTTTTAAATATTGAGGAATATCACCGTTTCTTAGATACAACACATCTAAAGGAAAGTTACTAGAAGACGTAAGCAACTGATCTTTTCCATTTTCAATTTTGATTCCACATTCTTTAAGTAAGCTAAGAGATCCCTCATTAAGCCTTCCTGATTTCTGAATAGCAATTTTAAGATTCATAATTTTTTAAATAAAAAAAGCCCACCTGAATTAACAGGCGGGCTCACATATACTTTGTTTATTATATAATCAAATACTTAGAATAAGAACTCTTCATATATAGACAACATCAGCAGTCTCACCTGTGTGGGCGGGATAAAATGATGATGAATATGATGAGTAAATAAGTTCATTTCTTACGTTTTGGTTTAATTTAGATTACCAAGGTAACAATTTGTTATTATAAGACAAATTATATATCACATTTTAACATCGTATCTATAAAATATAATCTTATAGTGATTAAAGTTTAATTATAAGCCTATTCTATTAATATATGTTATACAACATGCATATATAGGCTCTGAATTTGTCAAAATCATCCAAAGCATTACCTTGGTAATCTAAATT
>NZ_DYYK01000002.1:0-9827 GCF_020741705.1 Bacteroides coprosuis | reverse complement strand
TGGATGTACCAATTGTTCTGCTGGACTTTTGCTTACCGCCATTTGAGTGTTAGTTTACTATTGATTTGACATGTATATGAATAGTTCATAAGCGAACTACTTTTTCCGAAAATCAGCAACGTTAAGGTTTCTTAGTTAAATAAAACGCAAAAGTACAACAAATTCAATACAGAACTCTCAAAAGGATAGAAATAATATTAAATAGCGTAAAAATACACATCAAACTTAGACACCAACTTCTAGTAATAACCTCTAAATACAAAATTTAAAACATGATTATTGATCAATTATCATTAAAGAAAAAGCTCCTTGTGTTTCTATGAAAAACACAAGGAACTCATTACTTACTCAAACAAAAAATCTATTGAAACTAAAAAACACGATATCATTCACTCCAGGGCTGAGCATCTATGGCTAACTCTAAGAAATCTCCCTGTTTCACCCTTGTTGACAGATTATTAGTTAACTCACCCAATACATTATATAAATCTCTATCTACATTATATCTATCCATATCATTTCTAGGAAAATTGCCACCATAACTCCGTATTTGGTTAAAGGTTATAGTATATTTAGTACCACGAAATACAGAGGGGTATAGATCTTCTTTATCATTATAGCGTTTCTTATGATTGGGGTCTCTAAAGACATAAGTAAGGTACATGTACCCCTCTTTGTTCTCAAATATCACAGAAGCACTCTTATCTTCCTCTTTTATGATATAGATAGGCCCTTCATTTGTATACTTATGACTATAAAATGTTTTTTCAGCTTTTAACCTAATAATTAATTCTGTTGTTTTACACTGATATGCAACATACTCATTCTTAGAGGGCATATAAGTAAGAGCAAAATTATCGGGCATATAAAAAGGACCCTTGCCAAATCTTTCTTCTGGATTAAAGTTGGAATTCCAATCCACAGCATACTGCTTACCCCCTTTTACTAGTACGTTTGAGTATTTATAAATAACACCGAGGCTCGTTTCTTTTTTCTTATATACACTGAAGGGAAAATAACTATTGGGGTCTGCTTCATTTAATAGTCCCCATCTCTCCCAGAGATAAAACCCATTTGGAACTGTTAAGAGATGAAAGCCATCCAATTTAAATTGAATGTTATCCACATTCATATCAGGATTAACTCGATCTGTAACATACCCCACGTAGTCTTCTAAGTAAAAACAAGCAAGAATCCTCTTTAATCTTAGTGACACTTTTATGGGATTATCCTCCGATTGATATTCAATATTTATCTGATTAGAATTGTTAGTAAAATCTTCCATCGTATTTGAAAACACATTTAATAGTTCTCCCGGATCATCAACTTGCTCTCTGGTAAAAGGGTACTCGATATTCCAAGGTTCCGAACTCTTCAAGATTTTATCCTTCATCTCTTTGGTGGGATTTGCTATAACTAACATTTTATACTCTCCCTTGCAAGCTTTGGTAACCAATGATAGTGTACCCTCTTTTAGATCTTCACTTGTAAACTGTATTTTATCTTCGACATACCACTCTTCACTATTTCTATAATCAACTAATATTAAGATACCAGATTTAATTTCAACTAAATTATCCTCGCTCGTACGAGTAATAGCAATTTGTAGATGAGTTTCCCCTTGTTCTTGTTTTTCAACAGCAAGAGGCTGATCTAACTCAATAGATTGCGAACAAGCAAAAAACAACATACAAAAGAGATACCCTATCATTATCTTTCTATTTTTCATATCTCACCATTTAAAAGAGTGTTTAATTTAATTCAACATCCCCACTTTCCCAGTCATCCAACCCTAAAATCAACTCATAGTTTAGATTAACATTCTCTAGTTTGCCAGACTGACCATACCCATGAATATAAGGGTTGTATTTATCTTCCTCATTGATAATACCATCACCATTCCAATCTATTTTTGATAAATCAATGTGGTATATCGTATTCGCTTTATAACACCCATCATCTATAAGCTGATTTTCATTATTTTTGAAAGAGATTAATCCAAAGAATCCTACATCCCCTTTATCTTCACTTAAACGAGTTGCTATTTTAAAGTATTGAAATAGGTCATGCACATCTGTTATATAAAATTCTTGCTCACCCTGTTTAAATAAGAGTACTTTTGGCTTTTCTTTCTGACTTATATCATAATACATCTCTTTCAACTCTAATGTTTTTAAAAATTCAAATATATCCTTTGGTATGCTTTCCTTATTTATAAGAGTTGGTTTATAAACATAAGACTTCATATTGTCAAATTTGGGATATTCGTTTTGGATAGGTAAATCGTTCTCATCAAATTCCTGGATTTGATATATCTCAGCCTCTATGTGTATATGTATGCGCTGTTCATCTCCAGGAAAAAAATGAAATACGGGCATATACTCTCCTTTTTTCATCTTTTCATAATCATCACCCTCCAAATCAATCCATAATGGCCCCTTGTTTTCGGTACACGGGGTGTATTTATCAGACTTACCAAACTCTTTTGTATAATTGGAAGGGGTAATTACATCTACTTTGAGAGTATGTACAATAGCTTCATCGTAGTTGATATTCCCTACTATCTCTACTCTTGAAGCAATAGGTACCAACTCTACGTTAGCAGAAAACTCTCCATACGCTTGCATTTTGGTTTTACCTACTCCATAATAAGGTATTCTATACATACTTTCTTCTACAGAAGAGTTTTTATCAGGTTGAATATCTTCTATTGGAATGTGAGTTAGAGATTCATGCTTTTCATGAGGGTTGGCCATGATACATACTTTTTCCCCACCTCCTAGTAAGAGATTAGAAAATGTGATGAGATGTTCATCTGCAGAATCAATCCATTTTACTTGTTTATTAGCTATTATTTTTCCGCTAGTACTATATATTTCAACATCTAAAGATCGAATAGCTGGACGTACATTTTCTGAATTTGTTCTTGTTTTGGAATTGGAGCAGCCTCCCCCTTTGATATCAACAAGGATAGATAAGCTAGATTCGTGCATGGGTGTATATACCTGCTCTGCATCCTTATGTTCGCCACAAGCCCATAGAGCAAGTAGAAGAACCAAGCCATATATGAATCTTTCTTGTTTCATAAAAGAGTGTTTTTATTCTATCTCAGGTATCACAAACTCTTCATCCCAATCGGATACTTGAGTATATATAGATAAGTTGTTTTCATTATAATCTACAAAAACTGATACTTTTGCTTCTTGTCGGGTAGCAATAGGACGTGAGTCTTCAGATTCTTTTAGCACATCGCTCATTTTAATCTCAATAGGGTCTTGTTTTTCTTTGATATAAACGCGAAGTAGCAAAGGACATCGCTCTTGAAAGCGAAATACAGCCAAGGTAGATCGGAAACATTTGAACTCACCACAATAATATACATCTGGTGTATATTTAGCAGTAAACGGTTGTGCCTCTTCCATGTGAATATTGTATTGTGGCATCACATTGTCTAGCTCTATATAAGGATCGGACTCTGTTCCTCTCACAAAAACATCAATATCAATATGTGCCGATGTAAACTCAAGTGAATATTGATTCTCTTTTTTATATTCTACCTCTAAGCTTTTAGATGTATAATATAGATGATCATTAGTAGGTATTGATTCTCCTTTCACAAAGGAAGGACAAGATACAAGTGCAGTTTTTCTATTCTCTACATTACAAAATGTTGTGTATTTATTGCTATTTCCCCAGCATACTATATTGTAATGACCAATAGGCAAATACATAGAAAATTGATGTTCCTTAGTCAACTCCTCACTAGAGATAGATTTTTGAAAGACTAATTGATCATTCTCATTATAGACTAACAGCATAGCACAATTTAGGTATTTCTCTACTACATTTCTTGTTCCATCTGCCTTGTATATGAATTGTAAAGTCACCTTTTCCAAGCAGTCTGTTGAGGGTTTCTCGGTTATACAAGAGCCCAATAATGCTATCAGACAGCAAAGTAATAAATAGTTCTTTTTCATATTTATGGGCTTTATAATCGACAATTGAAGCATTTAATAGCTAGGATGAACTAATCCATCCTAGCTAAAATGATTATTTATTTTTCAATACCTGGAATAACGTGTTCTTTGGTCCATTCTTTAACGGTTACAACAACACTTAAATCTGACTTATATGCAGGTTCTTCTGTACCTGTTCCGTTTTCTTCGGGGTTGAACTTATCTAAACCTGAATTATAATTTTGGTCTCCACTCCAATCTATTTTACCCAAGTCTATACGATAGATATAACCAGGTTCATACTTCCCGTTAGACAAAATGGTAAGATCTCCTCCTTCACCAGCAACTGTCCCAAAGTTTACCATAGTATAAAATCCTTCTTTAGCTTCTGTAGAAGGTTCAAAACCCGTAATCTCATCGCCTTCGGCATAACCTTCTTCATTTTTGGTTATACGAATATACTTTTCACCACTCTTTGCAGCCAATTCATTATTCATATTTCTATAAATAGGAGATTTTGAGCCATCCTTTAGGTTAAAAATAATCATTGTCTCATCTAAACTGCGTTCTAAGATGTAGTTCTGAGATTTTATGCGCATCGCAATTTTTTGAACATCATCACCAAATAAATGGTTGGCAACAACTTTTGTGTTTTCATCCTTTATTGATGTATAATTATTGTCGGTCAAATCAAGCCATAACTCTCCATGTTTTTCTGTTTTTGGCTTAACTATCGACGATGCATCATTATACTTTCCAGTATATTCTAGAGGAGTGATTACATCAACAGTTAATTCTTTCACGAAAGTATCATTGAAGTCAACATTCCCAAAGACCTCAACACGAGCTGCTACTGGAGCTAAATCTATCTTTGCTTCATAGTTATTAGTTCCCTTCTCTGTTAACGTAGAGCTCCCGTAGTAATAAATATTCTCTAATGTCTTTTGATTTTCATTTGGCTGTATATTTTCAATACTACGTCCATCAATATGAGCTGCCGACACGTCTCCATCTCCCACATTAGCAGTTACAATCACATTTTCTTTTCCTCCCAGCAAAATCTTTGTAAACTCAGCTTTTCCTGTAAAATCTTTTGAGGTGCCATCTTCCTTTAGCTCTACATTTTGATTAATAACCTCATCATTCCCACTAAATACATAGACTGTCGTATTTTTAAAGATAGGCTTTGTATTTGCACCATCTTCAATGACTCCTCTAGTTTTGCTTCCATCAAGCTTGAAGTTCACAACTAAATCACTATAGTTTTAATTGAATCTGAACCCGATCCAATCTCATCATTATTGCTGCATGCTATTAAAGAAGATACAGCAATTCCACAAATCACAAATGTTTTCAGTTTCATAATTACCATTATTTAATTCATTAAACTTAAAGTAGCCTTTTTCAGGTGCTACAAACTTAAGACAGAAAAGCTAAACTAGTGTTAATAAAAAGGCAGGTAGATTTGATATTTTTCCCGAAAACAAATACCTAAAACAGATTAGTTTTATTTTTAAGCTCTATGGTACAGAGAACAAAATCAATGTTATTGAACTAATCTAAACAGAATGAGAGCAATAGATTTTTCTAAGTATACCAAAAAAGAGCTGTTATCAGAAATCAATAAAAAAAGAGTCATTATGGATCACCAACTCCTATTCTTTATAGAAGAAGGGTGTTATGAAGTAACCATAAATAATGAGCGATTTCATCTTGATAAAGGAAGCTTGACTGTAATATTGCCTACAGCTGAACTCTGTACAACCTATATATCAGACGACCTCTTGATATATATTCTTTCCTCACGAAGCATTGAAAACAGTGATAGTATCAATAAAAGCCGTTCGTTTGAATATTTTTATGAGCATCCCGTTTTTATTATTGAACGTACTTGCTATGAAGATATTCTGAAATATATGAAACTATTTACAAGTTTGGCAGATAAAAGCAGACCTCCGGCTTGCTGTACAAAGGCGATTACACTACTTAGCTATTCGCTAGAGTTTTATATTCGCAATTACTGCTTATCGAAGCTCAAAAGAAATGGTATGGATACTACAAATCCTTATTTTTATTTGTATCACGACTTTATTGATGACTTAAAAGAGAATATTCAAGAACAACGTCACGTCTCTTTTTACGCAGAAAAACAGGCCATACATCCTAAATATTTTTTGCATTTGATAAAAGAATTTTCGGGACATTCTCCAAAGTATTGGATAACTATTGAGCTACTATACCTCTGTAAAAACCTATTACTAGGCAGTGATTTGAGTATTAAGGAGATTAGTGATAAACTCAATTTTTCGCATATTGCTGTATTCTCCACTTTTTTCAAGAACAATACAGGTGTTTGTCCTCAAACGTATAGGGAAACCAGTCAAAAATACAGACTCTTAGATCAATTAGATGACAGTTCTATTCATCTAGAGCAACCCTAAATGGCATAAAACAGAGTTGTTATTCTTAACGATGGTCAGCACTCATATACAAAAAGAGCCCTATCTAACCCATTATTGAGGTTTGAGATAGGACTCTTTTTTGTTTCTAGTAATCTTTATTTTGTTACTCTGATATGATTTCTAAATCATCAAGTAAAAGTGTACTGCCATTCGCTCCCGAGAAAAGGTGGCTTTTGTAACTTGATGTGATGTAGAAAGCGATGCGGTACTCTTTGCTGTAACTAAATTCTTTATCGGCATTAAACTCTATAGGGATAGAAAACTCTTGATATGAGGTTTGGTGTGCCGAACTCTTAAACTCCCCTATTGCTACTACTTTATCTGAAATCTGATTGATATCTGTTTTAGCAATATCTGCCAAACTCAGCACTTCTTCTTCATTGAAGCGATTGTCAACTTGAAATACCACGACACGTATTAATAGAGCATCTTCTGTATCGTTTCTTTCTATGACGTTAGTAGGATTAGAAATATCTAAACACAGAGAATAAGGGGTGCCACTTTTATATTTGTAATACCCTTTTAGAGCTATTGGTTTGTAGTTTACAGGAAAGCCCATCTTAATATTCCCCAGATAGGGGAAGTTATTAAAATCAAATTCATGAGTGCCCGAGTACAACATACCACCCACTATAGCTGGAACTCCATAGATGTTGCTTTCACGCATACGCATTGTTTGTAATGAAGCAGCGTGTGATCCCGAATGGGCATCAGATACTGCAGTTACGCCAAAATGATCTGCTGGCTTAATAGGCACTGATTCATCTTCGGAGGTAGTGGGATTATTCATTAAATTGGCAAAGGCAGCATCACTGCTACTCCACATTAAACGATTTTGCCCGAGGGGTAATGTGTATTGGCAAGCTGGATCTAAATGGGTATTCTTATTCTCCCAATCTTCAAAGTTTATCACACTTAAACGATCGAAGAATGTTACTTTATACACATTGGTCACGATACCATCTTGCGAGGTTACAGTAAAAATAACGGGATTGGTAAAATCGAGGGGTGTACCACTTGCTGGACTAACTTTAGCTCCTTCAGATACTTCAAAGATAGGTTTTAAATGCTTTAAGTCTTCGGTCGTAGCTTCTTTGGATAGAGCAAGCTTTATCTCTCTGGTATCGGTATAAAGGCGAGAACCTTCTCCTATAATTAAGTTACTTTCTATACCAAACTCTGTAATGTTTGCTTCAGAACTCAAATCACCCTCTAGCTTAGTACCTTTGAATACAAACTTCTTTTCACCAAGATCGCTGGGGATAAGGAAATGAATGGTTCCTTCGACATCCAACTGCTCTTTGTCTATTGTACCATTTAGTGTAATTTCAAACTCAAGCTCCTTTGCCTCTTCAGTTCCTACAGTTACTGTTTGCTGGCTGCTTAAAGTTACGATACCACCAAACTCTTCGATAGATGCCTTTATATCTTCTAAAGTCACAGATAATCGACCTTCTTTCCAATGCAGATTGTTTATTTGAATATCAACATGTTCGTCTTTACTCTTCTTTACATAGACTTTCTGAGGAAGAGGTGTTGGGTCGGCACTACCTATTCCATAAGTAAGATTCCCCATATATACGCCATTATTCTCGTTGCCAATTGTAGGATAATCATCGAGATCATCCTCTTCTGAACAGGATACTAAACTACCTACCAGCATGCAGCAGATAAATAGGTAAAGCCAATTCTTCTTCATGTATTATCAGTTTTAATATTTCGTATTCACTAAGAAGAGTCTATAATAATGATAAAATCTCTTTCTTCATTTTTAGGGAAGATAGGTATCTTACTTGAAGCCTCTTCTACAAACAAAGGTACAAACATCTCCTAAACTTTTTACAAAATATATAAAAAGAACTACATCTCTTTCTCTGTAAAAGATTCAGTTTGCATAAACAGCAGTATTTTATACTTCTTTGTCATTAAAAGGATGCTTTTAATGTTAAAATAAAGCCAATTTCAGCATTCTATACTCAAAAAGGTAAACCAAATAGCACAGAACTTTGTATTATATATAAACCCACTAACTAGTAAATAAATATGAGAAAGTCAATTATTCTAATTTTTACATTAGTGTTGATGTTTCCTTTAACTAGCTTAGCGCAGCGTGGAGATGTACTCCGCAGTTTGTCTGATTCTTTTGATAAAAGTAAGGAAGCACTCAACTATACTGTTTCTGCCATAGAAAACATGACAGAAGCTTATAAAAATATATCAACTAATAATGCGGCACGTTTTGTCACATTGGTATATTCCAATTTATCTTATAGTAGTAAATCGGTTCAACAAGCCTTACAAAGTGCCAAGGAAGCAGAAACATCTGCCGAACAGATGAATTGCCTTACAGTGAAAGAGTCTGTTCGTTCCGCTAAAGCTTTACTTGAAAGTGCAGAGCAAGGACTCGACAATGCCCTTCTTTTTGCCAAACAAGCCAAAGAGGAGAATGAAAAAGCTCAAGTGGATGCCAATTTGAAGCAGACCATCTCTCCTATTGAAATGATAGTTAAGGATATTAACGAAGCTCTAGATTTATTTAATGGTGCAGCCTACGAATTAAATCAGTGCACCGACTGACATAAACCGCTTTGTGGATTAATAAAAGCAATAAAATAGATTCTTGTAAATTCAAAATTAAAAGGAAGGCTTTCTAGTCTTCCTTTTATTCTATCACTTCGATAAGTAAATCTATCTTATAAATATCTTGAGAAAGAAAGGAAACCTCTTTACTCATCGTAGATAATCTCGTACTTTCCTGTTACCACAATCACATATTTATAGGTACTCAATATGTATGTATCGCACTCATCCGAATCGGATACACGAGCTTTATCAAAAGCAGATTTCAAATCTTTCTCATAAGCAAACTCATCGTAAGGAGTAATCTGTAAATTTTGCACATTGGAAAAACGAAAAACCAATGTAACTTCTTTCTTCACATTATCCTGCCTAGGTCGGCAAGCCGAAAGTTGCAATGTCGTAGTAATCTCCAAATATAAAGGGTGCATACTCAGATCTACATCTTGTACTCTCAAGGCATCTCGCCCATAGATGGTACCATATAAAGTTTGAATTGAAGATGTTTTCATAATTCTAATTTTAAGAAAAGCTAATACTTATAAAACGAGATATCTCTCCAAAAAGTTTAAAGCAAAGAAGCTTCTTCTTTTAGGTCTATTTTGGTATTAAACTAATGACTGATAGCCAGCCCCGAAATTAAGATTTACATCCATAGACCGAAGAATAATTAGCCCATGAACAAGGCTTGTAAAAACCTATAAATCAATAGTCTATTAAGATTGCAATATCCCTCTCAAAAGATTTTAAAATATTATTGACCGAATCAGTTTGTATATTCAAATCTTTACTTACATTTGCGCCCGAAAACTCTTAATTTAAGAAACATGAA
>NZ_DYYK01000001.1:0-2866 GCF_020741705.1 Bacteroides coprosuis | reverse complement strand
GGAGAAGTAGAAAGCTCAATAACCAACTTAAATGCAACAGCAAATAGTTTAAATGCTTCTGTTAATGGTTTTAAAGAAACCGAGCAGCAAATCAAAGCTACTGCTAATAAGATTGAAGCAACTCACGAGGGTATAGTTCTTGAAGCATCTGAAAAATCTGCACAAAAGGCGATTGATGGTTTGGATATTGGTGGAAGAAATCTCCAAACCATGGCAGAGTCAGTTTTTTCTGGTCTTTATAGAGGTAAAAGTACAGATGATAGGTATTACGGAAGATATTCACTTCCAGTTGCATATGACAATAACGTGTATAAGGATTATAGTAATATTGATGATAACCGGGTTTACTTTCCAAATAAACTGTTTCAGGATGGGTGTCAATACGTAATGTCAGTTGACTATCAAATCATACCAAGTGGGGGCGTAAAGGGCAATGAAAACATGGGTAGCTTGTATTTTTACTACAAAGACGGTACAAGAAGTGGAGTTATTACTATACCAGTTGACAAAGAAAAAAGATTAGAAGGTAGAAAAGTAATGGTGTCTGATAAAAATAAGGATGTTGATTTTATAGGAGGCTCTTATTGGATGGGTGGTGATTTTTATGGTAACATCAAAATTGAAAAAGGCAATAAAGCAACCGATTGGACGCCTGCTCCCGAAGACACAGATGCTCAATTCACAGAAACAAAAGCAAGCCTAAAAGTACTCAACGATCAACTTGTAGCTGAAGTAAGTAAGACTAACGGTATTAGCAAAGACCTAACAGCCGTCAAGCAAGACCAGAACAGCTTCAAAGTTCAGGTTAAATCTGATATCACAGGAGCTATAAACAGTAACAATGAGGTTATCAAGTCTAGCTTTGAGATGAAGGATAATAAGATTTCTCTTCTTGGAGCTCAAATAGATATTACAGGTAAAGTAACCTTTAGGGCTTTAGACTCCTCTACTCAAAGCCAAATTAACACAGCCGGTACTAATGCCAATAATGCATTAAACAATGCAAGTAAAGCACAGAGTAGTGCTAACACTGCCAACACCAATGCTAACAAAGCCATAGCAGATGCTGGTAAAGCTCAAACTAGTGCCAACTCAGCTAATAGCTCTATCACTGCTCTTAAAGGTAGTTTAAAGAGTTTAGCCTACGAAGATAAGGTAGAGAAAGCTAAATTAGGAACAACAGTAATTGAAGGAGGGTTCTTAAAAACCGATTTACTTCGAGCTAACTCCATCAAAGCAGAAAAGCTAGACATTGAAGAGATATCTGATAATACAATAGTTGGTGGTTTCGTCTTTCTCAATGGATCAATGATTAGCCAAGAAGGCATTGATAAGTATGGTAATTTGTCTAATGATTGGAGGTCTTATAAAGATGATGATTTTACACCCAACTTAGTGATGAAGCCCATAGATGGCTCTATTAAAGCCATGAAAGGGTCATTTGGGATATTTGATATAGTTGATGAAAGTATAGTTGGAAGAAGTGAGGCTGGAGGAGATGAAGCAATTAGAGTTACTACTGATGCTATTCCAGAAGCTATTCAATTCACACCTACATGGAGCATAACTTCATTTGAATCTCTTGTAGAAAAATCAACCCATTATTTTCTTCAAGACAACCAAAATAGGCAAAATACATATAAAAAATCAGTTGTGTTTAATTTACCTATCAATGAAATTGGGGAATATCAGCTATCGAGTGTGTCAGCTTATGTGGAAAAAGTTGTTAATAGTAACTCTGGTGCAGACGCATCATCTTATGTTAAGCATATTGTTAGTGTAATATGCATAATAAAACAGCACAATAATATTATTAAAAAAGTAACTAGAAATATAGTTAATACATACGATGGTATAGACATAGATTTTTATGTTGATAAAAAAACATCATGTCATATTGAACTTGAATTTACAATTGATTTTTCTTCAACACGTGATGGTTCATACAAAGCAGATATTGAGTCTTTTGTTCGTGCTGTTATGCACAAAAAAACCCCAAGACAATGTACTGTAATAGGTAAAGATGGTTTATACACCAGCTTTAGTACCCTTGAGTTTTTCCATTACAAGTCTGGTCAGGGTTTTACTATTCGAGCTGGTAATTATGGCTTTCGCATAACAAAGGAAGGAATACAAAAATGGAGTGGTGGTAAATGGGTTACTGCTAATATATAACATAAAAAATTAATGAATATGAAGTGGTTGAAAGAAAGAAGTTCGCTTGCTTTAACAGGAGCAATATTTGGAATTATAATCTGTACACTATGTGTGATCTTTACGGAAGTTATACCTGCAATTGTGATAACAACACTGTCTATAACAATGGTTGGTATTATGCAAGAGGTACAAGTTTATTTCTCTAATAAAGTTTATGAGTTTGACTGGTTAAATATCTATGCAATTCTTTTAGGAGGATTATTCGCAGTTTTAATAGTGTCTTGTTTTGCTTTACTAGCCATAAATTGATCTTTTAAATAATAAAAATATGAAACTAAAAGAAATTGAAATTACAGCCATTACAGGCGAGAAGCAAAAATTAGAGTTCGATTATAAAGGTTTAGCAAATTACATATTTAGCAAGACTAAAGATATAGGAGAACTAGAGCTTGCAAGAGAGCTTTACAAAAAGGGAGAAATCGAATTGGATAAAGGAAAAGCAATGGCTTTAAAAAGCTATATAGGAGAAGCTTTTGGAGCTGTCGTTCAAGAGGCTATTTATCCAGAGTTAGACAAAGTTATTAATCAATAAATTAAATAGGTATGACAAAGTTATTAGAAGAAAAGAGTAGAGTAATTTCTGTAAAAGCAGAATCTATACAAGGTGATTATCGTTACGACGTGAATTATGAATTAGCTGATAAAAACT